>JACCXQ010000054.1 GCA_013696945.1 Chloroflexota bacterium
TCTCTCGCTCGACCACGATGAGCGCCCCGATGCGCTGTGGCGCGAGCACGGCTGCGGTGTGGGCGAGGATCGCCGCAACGCGCTGCGCATCTCGGTGGCTCGCGGGTTGGTAGATCCACGAGAGCGATCCGACGCGCCCGATGCGCTCGAGCGCACGCCGGAGCTCCGGCTGGAAGATCACGACGAGCGCAAGGAGGCCGACGACGGCGCCCGTCTGGAGGATGCCCGAGAGCAGCCGCAGGTCGAGCGCCTGTGCGAGCACATAGACGACGTAGAGAAGGATCGCGCCGATCACCAGCCGGACCGCGCGCGTCCCCTGCATCAGGCTGAAGAGTCCATAGATGAGCAGGGACGTCAGGATGATGTCGAGGAGCGCGATGGGCCAATCGATGCCCTCGACCAGGTCGCGGAGCTGGTCGATCACCGGCCGATCGTAGCACGCGGTCCGGTGCGGCCACGCACGGTGGTGACGGGTCTGTTGCTCCTCGGTGTCACATGGCCACCAGCGGCATCAGCCGCTCAGGCTGAGACCTCGGTGTTCTCCGACGCGTCGACCTCGAGAGCCGCCGCGTCAGCGCTGTGCGCCATCACCTCGAGCCGCGGGTCCAGGCCCTGCTGCTCCAGGCAGACGGCCTCGAACGTCGCCCGAGCACCGGCGTCCGTGCCCAGCTCGATGAAGCGACCGAGGAGCAGGAGCCGTTCGACAGCCCGCTCGTGCCAGCCCCGCTCGACATGACAGCGGACCATCGCGAGGTGGACGTCCACGGAATCCGGGGCGACTGCGACACCGCGATGGCAGGCATCGAGAGCCGCGTCGAGCGCCCCGCGCGCCACGTACCCACCGGCGGCCGCCACGAGGAGTACCGCGGCGCCGGGCGAGTCGCCCGCGCGGGCCAAAGCCTCCGACTCATCGACCAGGGCATCGGGACCCTGCCTGCGCGCAGCCGCACGTGCCTGCTCTTCGGCGAGGGCGCGGGCGCGTTCCCGTTGGGCATCGAGCCGTTCTGCTTCGTGGACCGCGGCGCGAGCCTCCGTCGCGCGACCAAGCGCCGCCAACGCGGATGCGCGTCCCGTGTGAGCCGTGGCTTCGTCGGGCGACCGCTCCACTGCCCGGTCGAACGAGGCGAGGGCATCCTGAGCGCGTCCCAGCTGCAGCAGGACCGACCCCTTGCTGAGGTGCGGCAGCGCTCGATGGTCAGCCAGCCTTGCCGCCTCGCCGTAGTGCTCGAGGGCCTCCTTGGGGATGCCGCGGAGCATGGCCACATGGCCCTGCTTCAACGCTTCCTTGTAGCGCTCGAAGACCGCATCGCTCACCACCGCACCGTACCCGGCGTGGTCGCGAACGGGTAGTAGCCCGAAGGTACGCCGCGGAGCGGCGACCGCGCGAAGCGGAGAGGCTTCCCGCGAACGGTCAGCAGGGCGTGCGCGTCAGCGCTTGGTGTACTGCGGCGCCTTGCGGGCGCGCTTGAGCCCGTACTTCTTGCGTTCCTTCATCCGCGGGTCGCGCGTCAGGAGTCCGGCATGGCGAAGCGGCGCTCTGGCGCCGTCAGGGTCGGACTGGAGGAGCGCTCGCGCGATGCCGTGGCGGATGGCGCCGGCCTGTCCCTGGTAGCCGCCGCCCTCGACCTTGATCATCGCGTTGTAGCGGCCCTCGGTGCCGGTCACGCGGAACGGCATCATGATGTCGGCCAGATCGGCGGCGTTGCCGAAGTGATCCTCGAGGCTCCGGCCGTTCACCACGACCTCGCCCTCGCCCGTCATGAGCCTGACGCGCGCCACGCTCGTCTTGCGGCGCCCGGTCCCATAGAAGAACGCGCTGGTGCTCATCGGACGATCGCTCCGGCTTCCGGCAGCAGCTCCGGCTGCTGCGCCTCGTGCGGGTGATCGGTCCCCGCGTACACCTTCAGCTTGCGCAGCTGCTGTGCCCCCAATCGTGTTCGCGGCAGCATGCCCTTGACGGCTCTGCGGATGACCTCTTCGGGACGTCGCGCCAGGAGATCACCCAGAGTCTCCTCGCGGAAACCGCCGGGATAGCCGCTGTGCCTGGCATAGACCTTCGTCGTGCGCTTGTCGCGGGTGACGCTGACACGCGCGGCATTGAGGACGATGACGTGGTCACCGGTGTCGAGGTGCGTGGCGTAGCCGGGCTTGTGCTTCCCGGACAGCACCTGAGCGACGCGGGAGGCCAGCCGGCCGAGCGTCAAGCCGTCGGCGTCGACCACGAACCAGCGGCGCTCGATGTCGTTGATGCTCGGGCTATAGGTCTTGGTCATCGTCATCTTCTGATCCCTGTTTCGCTCTCTCGCCCTTGTCGGCAGCGAACCGTACCCGCCGCAAGGTCAGTCCGTGCGGCGGTGCGATCGCTCCGGCGAAGGCTCGTTCCGGCGACCGCAACGCGGCCTCCAGGTCCTCCGCGGTCACCTCGCCACGCCCGATGCGCAGGAGAACGGCCACGATGCTCCGTACCATCTGGCGCAGGAAGGCATCGCCGACCACGTCGATCGTGATGGTGCGGCCCGTCCTGCGGACCCGGACCTGTCGAAGGGTCCGGATCGGTTGTCGATGCCGTCCACCGAAGCCGCTGAAGTCGTGCCGCCCGACGAGTCGTCGCGCGGCGCTGTCCATCGCCTCGATGTCCAACGGCTCCCGGATCCCGAGCGCGAACCGCTCGCGGATGGGGCTCCTCGGTCCATTCCAGATCGTGTATCGGTACTCCCTGGAGCGTGCCTCGGCACGTGCCCGGAAGCCCGGCGCGACCCGGACGAGCTGCCCCAGCGAGACATCCCGCGGGAGCACGGCGTCCATCGCTCGTGAGAGCTGGTCTCGCGAGAGACGCCCGCGGTAGGTGAAGCTGATCACCTGACCGCTGGCGTGGACCCCGGCATCGGTGCGTCCCGCCCCTTCGATCCGGACGCGTCGCCCGCCGGTCACCCGTGCGAGCGCTGCCTCCAGCTCTCCCTGGACGGTCCGACCGACACGCTGGGCCTGGAAGCCAGAGAAGTCGGTCCCGTCGTATTCGACCCGTGCCCGGTAGCGCACGGGCCCACCCTCTCGGATGGGATCTGAGCTCAGACGAGCTCGAGCTGGACGATCGGCGCGGCGTCTCCGGCACGCTGGCCGACCCGGACGAGCCGGGTGTATCCCGAGTTACGGTCGCCGTACTTCGGCGCGATCTCGTTGATGAGCTTGTCTATGACGAGCGGCTCGTCGGGCATCTCCGCGATGATCCGTCGCCGCGAGGTGAGCGTGCCCTGCTTGGCGAGCGTGATCATGCGCTCGACGAGGCCGCGGACCTCCTTGGCCTTCGCCTCGGTGGTGCGGATCTGCTCGTAGCGAAGCACGGCCACGACCAGGTTGCGGTAGAGCGCCTGGCGAGGGGCCGTCTTGCGACTGAGCTTGCGGCCGTCGATGCGATGGGCCATCTAGGACTCCTCGTCCTCGTCCTCGTCGTCGGGGAACGCGCCGTCCTCGTAGGTCGAGGCGCCCTCCTCCTCGGGCGGCAGGAAGCCGCGCATCCGGAGTCGCTCCTTCATCTCGTCGAGCGACTTCTTGCCGAAGTTGCGCATGCGCAGCAGATCCTCGTCCTGGAGCTGGAGCAGCTGCGCGACCTTGACGATGTTGTTGCGCTTGAGGGAGTTGTAGGCGCGCATCGGGAGGTCGAGCTCCTCGATGGGCATGTCGAGCATGTTCGGCGGGAGCGATGGCCCTCCGCCCATGGAGCGCTCGAGGCCTGCAAGTGCCTTGCCCGTCGAGCTGAACAGGCTGAACTGGGCGACCAGGATCTCGGCCGCGCGGGACAGTGTGTCCTCCGGCGCGAGCGTGCCATCGGTCTCGATCTCGATGGTCAGCTTGTCGTAGTTGGTCATCTGCCCGACGCGCGTGTTCTCGACGTGGTAGTTGACCTTGCGGACCGGCGTGAAGATCGCGTCGACGGGGATGACCCCGATGGGCAGCTGGTCGGAGCGCTCAGCCGCGAGGTAACCGACCCCGCGCTCGACGGTGAGGTCCATCTCGATCGTCACGTCGTCCGAGTCGAGCGTCATCAGATGCTGCTCAGGGTTGACGATCTCGACGTCCGCGGTCTCCGTGATGTCGGCCGCTGTGACCGCGCCCGCGCCCGACTTGACGAGCTTCAGCTGGACCGGATGGGTCGACTCGCTCTTGAGGCGGAGCTTCTTTACGTTCAGGACGAGCTGGGTCACGTCCTCCTTCACGCCGGGCAGGCTGCTGAACTCGTGGTAAACATCACGGACCTGGATCGACGTGACCGCCGCCCCCTCGAGCGAGGACAGCAGCACGCGCCGAAGCGCGTTGCCGAGGGTCGTGCCGTAGCCCGCCGGGAGCGGACTGGCCTCGTACTTGCCATATGTCTCGAGCTCCTCGACGGGCTCGATCTGCGCGTTCTCCAGTTCGATCATCAGGTGGGTCTTACCTCGAGTAGTACTCGACCACGAGCTGCTCGTTCAGCTCGGCCGGCATCTGGTCACGGATGGGGAGCGCGGTCACGCTCCCGGTCAGCTTGTCCGGGTCCACGGACAGCCAATCGGGGCGCTGGGCGGACCGCAACGAGTCCTTGATCTGCTTGAAGTACTCCGTCGTGCGCTTGGACTCACGCACGTCGATGCGGTCGCCCTCCCGCACGCGGTAGGACGGGATGTTCGTCGCGCGTCCATTGACGGCGAAGTGGCCGTGCGCCACCAGCTGACGTGCCTGTGCGCGGCTGCTCGCGAAGCCCATCCGGAAGACGGTGTTGTCGAGCCGCGTCTCGAGCAGGCGGAGCAGGTTCTCGCCGGTCACGCCGGGCCGCGCCTCGGCGGCCTCGAAGTAGTGCTTGAACTGCCGCTCGAGCACGCCGTACACGCGCCGCACCTTCTGCTTCTCGCGCAGCTGGATGCCGTATTCCGACATCTTCCGCCGGCGGATGCCGTGCTGGCCGGGAGGCGCCGGGCGGCGCTCGAACGGGCACTTCTTCGTGTAGCACTTGGCGCCCTTGAGGAAGAGCTTCATCCCCTCGCGGCGGCAGAGACGGGAGACGGGGCCGGTGTAGCGAGCCATCTGCGCGACCTACACCCTGCGCCGCTTGGGCGGGCGGCAGCCGTTGTGCGGGATGGGTGTGACGTCGGTGATCGCAGTGACCTCCATGCCGGCGGCCTGCAATGATCGGATGGCTTGCTCGCGGCCGGCACCGGGTCCCTTGACGAAGACCTCGACCTGGCGCATCCCATGCTCCATCGCGCGGCGCGCAGCACCGTCGGCGCTCATCGCGGCGGCGTACGGCGTGCTCTTCCGGGAGCCCTTGAAGCCGGCCAGTCCGGCGCTGCCCCACGCGACGACGGCACCCGATGTGTCCGTCAGGGTGACGATCGTATTGTTGAACGTCGCCTGGATGTGGGCGTGACCCACGGGCACGTTCTTCTTTTCACGGCGCCTGGTCTTAGTGGCGCGCTTTCGTTCGGCCATCCTGGGGTGCTGTCCTCCGGGTCATTCGCCGGCACGGACCCTCGGGAGGGTCCGGCACGGCATCGGGCTACTTCTTTCGCCGGACGCCGACGGTCCGCTTGGGACCACGTCGCTGGCGAGCGTTCGTCTTGGTGCGCTGCCCGCGCGCGGGCAGGTTGCGGCGGTGGCGGAGACCCCGGTACGAACCGATCTCCTGAAGGCGCTTGATGTTGAGCGCGACTTCGCGGCGAAGGTCGCCCTCGACCTTGTAGCGACGGTCGATGATCTCGCGCAGCCGGTTGACCTGCTCTTCGGTCAGATCCCGGACCCGCGTGTCAGGGTTGACGTTGGCCTGGGCGAGGATGCGTTGGCTGGTCGGGAGCCCGACGCCGTAGACGTAGGTCAGGGCGATCTCGACGCGCTTCTCGCGCGGGATATCGATGCCCGCGATGCGTGCCACGGTCCCCTCCTAACCCTGACGCTGCTTGTGTTTCGGATTGGTGCAGATGACCATCACGGTCCCGTGGCGACGGATGACCTTGCACTTCTCGCAGCGGGTCTTTACGGACGCTCCGACCTTCACGGTGTCTCCGGTGCCTACTTGAGTCGATAGGTGATGCGGCCGCGCGACAGGTCGTACGGCGACAGCTCGACGCGGACCCGGTCGCCGGGCAGGATGCGGATGAAATTCATGCGCAACTTGCCGCTGATGTGAGCCAGGACGCGATGCTTGTTCTCCAATTCGATGGCGAACATGGCGTTGGGCAACGGTTCGATGACCGTACCTTCGACCTCGATCGCATCCTTCTTGGCCACAGGCGACGACGGACCTCTATCGGTGGGATCAGATGAGAGACGCGCTCCCGGCACGGGCCGGTGGGCACTGGCAGGCGCCGGGACGGACCCGGCACGCGAACGGGGAGTGTATCAGACTGCGTCGGCTCGCGGCAACTGCTGTCTCGAACCCGTCACGCTCCGATCGCCTCGGGGACACGGGCAGGGTGCTCGGTTAGGATCCGCGGGCCACCCGGCGTGATGGCGATGGTGTGCTCCCAATGGGCCGCGAGGCTGTGATCGAGCGTCTCGACCGTCCAGCCGTCGGGCCTCACCCGGACGTCGTGCCGGCCGAGCGTGAACATCGGCTCGATGGCAAGACAGAGGCCCGGTTCCAGCCGTCGGCCGCGGTGCCCGGAGCGGAAATTGGTGACCTGCGGCTCCTCATGCATCTCCGTGCCGATGCCATGTCCCACGAACTGACGCACGACACCGTAGCCATGCTTCAGCGCCACGTCCTCGACGGCCGCCGAGATATCACCGATGTGGTTGCCCGGCTGTGCCGCCGCGATACCCGCCAACATCGCATCGCGCGTCGCCTCGACGAGGCGTGCGACGGGCTCGGGGACATCGCCCACCACCCACGTCCGTGCGGCATCCCCGTGCCATCCGTCGACGATCGCGCCCGCATCGACGGAGACGATCTGGCCCTCTGCGATCGCCCGGCGACCCGGGATGCCGTGCACGACCTCTTCGTCGATCGAGATGCACAGGGCGTGGCGATATGCGCCAGCGGGACCGGGGACCCCGATGAACGACGGCGTCGCACCGGCCGCGCGGATCATCTCGTGGGCCAGGGCGTCCAGCTCGAGTGTCGTCACGCCGGGCCTGATCTCGGCCCCGACGCGATCGAGCACCTCCGCCACGAGCCGCCCGGCGACGGCCATCCGCTCGATCTGCGCCGCGCTCTTGAGCGTGACCCGGCGCTCCATGACGGCCATCTAGGCGCGCATCCCGGGGACAGGCGCGGGGCGCTCTCCATGCTTGCCGATGGCCCCGAGCAGCGACGACGTGACGGCCTCGACCGTGTCCTCCCCCGGCACAGCGACGAGGAGACCGGAGTCCGTGTAATGGTCGACCACCTCGTACATCGGGGGCAGCTGCTCGGCGAGACGCGTCCGGATGGTGGCCGGCCGGTCGTCCGCTCGCTGGCGAAGCTTCGTTCCGTCGATGTCGCAGATCCCCGCACGGAGTGGCGGCCGGCTTCGCTCGTGATAGACGTGCTGCTCAGGGCCGCGGCAGATCCACCGGCCTGAGAGGCGCCGGAGGAGCTCGTCGGGCGCAACGTCGATGTAGAGGGCAGCCTCGACACCAGCCCCCCGCCGGTCGAGGAGCCGGTCGAGCGCGCGTGCCTGGGGGACCGTTCGTGGGAACCCGTCGAGGATCGCGCCGCGCCTCGCGTCCGGGTCGTCGAGACGCTGTGCCACCATCCGCACCGTGAGCTCATCGGGCACGAGCGCACCACGATCCATGAAGCGACGCGCCTCGCTGCCGAGAGGACTGCCCGACTCCAACGCGGCCCGGAAGAGATCGCCCGACGAGACGTGCGGGACGTCGAGCGCGACGGCGAGCCTCTGGGCCTGCGTGCCTTTCCCCGCTCCGGGCCCGCCTACCATCACGAAGAAGCGGGGCGCGGATGCGGTCTCGTCGAGGGGTCGCTCCGCGGGCCGCATGCCGTTGCCGCTGCGGCCGCGGGTCACCGGATGAAGCCCTCGTAGTTGCGCATCATCAGCTGCGCCTCGATCTGCTTCATCGTCTCCACGACAACCGACACGACGATCAGGAGTGCCGTTCCGCCGAGGGCGAAACCGGCCACGACGCTGCCGCGGAAGACCGATTCGATGAGCACCGGCGAAACGGCCACTATGCCCAGGAACATAGCGCCGGCGATGCTGATGCGAAAGACGACCCGGGCCAGGTAGTCGCGCGTCGGGGAACCGGGCCGGATGCCCGGGATGAAGCCTCCGTTCTTGCGCAGCTGGTCAGCCGTCTCGTCGGGCTTGAAGGTGAACGCCGTATAGAAGTAAGTGAAGCCGACCGTGAGCAGGAAGTAGCCCCCGATGTAGATCGGACCGCGCGGGTCGAGCGCCTGGGTGAGCGACGTGGCCACGTCTCCGACCACGCCGCCGGACGCCGCGAAGTAGCTGGCGATCTGGAACGGGAACGCCAGGATGCTGATGGCGAAGATGATGGGGATCACGCCGGCCTGGTTGACGCGCAGCGGCAGGAAGGTCGCGCCGCCCTGATACATCCGTCGCCCGCGGACGCGGCTGGCGTACTGGATGGGGATCCGCCGCTGGCCTTCCTGGATGTAGACGATGACGGCGACCGCGACGATGGCGAGCAGCGTGAAGAGGATGCCCTGCGCGATGTCCGGGCTGGAGAGGAACTGGCCCAGCCCCTGCGGCACCCCGGCCACGATGCCGGCGAAGATGATGAAGCTGATCCCGTTGCCGATGCCGCGCTCGGTGATGAGCTCACCCAGCCACATCACGAGGACGGCGCCACCGGCCAGCGTGAACATCTGGATGA
>JACCXQ010000103.1 GCA_013696945.1 Chloroflexota bacterium
CTGCTCAAGAGCCGCGGGCTGTCGGTCTCGATCCTGAAGCTCGATCCCTACATCAACGTGGACCCCGGCACGATGTCGCCGTACCAGCACGGCGAGGTCTTTGTCACCGACGATGGCGCAGAGACGGATCTTGACCTGGGCCACTACGAGCGCTTCATCGACGAGAACCTGACCCAGCTCAGCAACGTGACCACCGGCCGGATCTACCAGGCGGTCATCGCCAAGGAGCGTCGCGGCGACTACCTGGGCGGTACGGTGCAGGTCATCCCCCACATCACCAACGAGATCAAGGAGCGCATCAGCCGGGTCGCGCGCGATGGGAAGGCGGACGTGGTCATCGTCGAGGTGGGAGGCACGGTCGGCGACATCGAATCGTTGCCGTTCCTGGAGGCCATCCGCCAGATGCGCAAGGACGTCGGGCGCACGAACGTGCTCTACGTCCACGTCACGCTCCTGCCGGCGCTCGCAGCCACTGGTGAGCTCAAGACCAAGCCGACCCAGCACTCGGTCAAGGAGCTGCGCGGCATCGGCATCCAGCCCGACATCATCGTCCTGCGCTCCGATCATCCCGTGAGCGACGAGGTTCGCGAGAAGATCGCGCTCTTCACCGACGTTGCCCCAGAGGCGGTCATCCCCGCTGAGACAGCCGAGACCATCTACGAGGTGCCGCTGCGGTTCGAGGCGCAGGGGATGGGCGACCTGATCGTGCGCGAGCTGGGTCTCGAGGAACACGCCAAGCCGGCAGACCTCGTCGCGTGGCGCGCGCTGGTGGAGCGCATCAAGCGGCCCAAGCCGCGGCTCGAGATCGCCCTCGTGGGCAAGTACATCGAGCTTCCCGACGCGTACCTGTCCGTGACGGAGGCGCTCAAGCACGCCGGGTGGGCACATGAGCGCGACATCATCGTCCGCTGGGTCGATTCGGAGGGACTCAGCGCGGAGGGCTACCGGGAGAGACTTCGCGGTGCGGCGGGCATCGTCGTGCCCGGCGGCTTCGGACACCGCGGGATCGAGGGCAAGGTGCTGGCGGCCAAGTACGCACGCGAGGAGCTTGTCCCGTACCTGGGCCTCTGCCTCGGCCTGCAGTGCGGCGTCATCGAATTCGCGCGCGATGTGGTGGGCGCGCAGCGCGCCAACTCGACCGAGTTCGACCTCTTCACGGACGCCCCGGTCATCGACTTCATGCCCGACCAACGCGACATGGAGGAGAAGGGCGGCACGATGCGGCTGGGGCTCTACCCGGCGCGCCTGACGCCCGGCTCGCGGGCCGCAGACGCCTACGGAGAAGAGATCATCTACGAGCGGCACCGCCACCGGTTCGAGGTCAACAATGAGTACCGCGATGCGCTCGAGGCGAACGGCATGCTCCTCTCCGGCCAGTCGCCGGATGGCCGGCTCGTCGAGATCGTCGAGCTGAAGGATCACCCCTGGTTCGTGGCCAGCCAGTTCCACCCCGAGTTCAAGAGCCGGCCCGACCGACCCCATCCGCTCTTCAAGGCGTTCGTCGCGGCCGCCGCCCGACGCAGCGATGGGGGCGAGACGCCCGCGGCGGCCGCAGACGAGTCGGGGATGCCGGTGATGGCGGGCATCGGCGACGCCGCCATGGGGAACGGCTGAGCCACGGGGTCCCATTGGCGACCAGCGACGATCTCGCGCCTCTCGCACCCCTTCATTCGTGCCTCTCGATCTGGACAGATGCTCATGGGACAGGCACTAACGGGGGATCGGCCAACGTCCAGCGAGTCCGACGCCCGGCATCGAAGGCCGCCTGACCACGCGCAGCTGGGCATGGCGTGAGCTCCTCCGGCCTTGCGCTCGGGGGGTGCGCACTCGGCCCGATGGACGCGCAGCGAGATGGCCCAGTGGCCGTCTCACGCGCATAAGTCCGCTGCGAGCGCCTCACCAGCTGCTAGCGACCAGCGGGCGAGCGCATGGCCATTCGTGGGCCCAGAGGCGGCCGTTTGCGCTCGTGGGGCGGGCGGATGGCCGGCGTCGGTGACGCTCTCCAGGCGGGGGCTGAGTCGCAGCCGCGGGCTGAGTCGCAGCCGCGGGCTGGGTCGCAGGCGGGGGCTGAGTCGCAGCCGCGGGCTGGGTCGCAGGGAGGGGCTGAGTCGCCGCGGAGCAGGCGCCGCTCGCTCGGCATAGCCGCGCTCGTACTGACCCTGGCGTTCGCACCGTTGGTCGCCTTTCTCTTCACGCTGTGGGGGACGTCACCCGAGGCGCCGGGAACGGCTGGCTCGGCGCGTCCGTCGATCGTCACCGCCCCGCCGCTGCCTTCCGGTATCGCCCCTGCGCGGCCGAGGGCAAGCCTCGACCCGCTGCCACCGCCGGGCGGACCCCCAGGAGGCACGGCGTATCATGTCGATTGCGATGCGGGCGACGACGACGCGTCCGGTGCCGACCCCGGAGCCGCCTGGCGCTCCCTCCGCCGCGCGTCGCGCGCCGACCTCCAGGCCGGCGACCATCTGCTCCTGCGTCGCGGTTGTCGCTGGGAAGGTCCACTCGCGGTCCGGTGGGCGGGCTCGGCGGAGCGGCCGGTCACCGTGTCGAGCTACGGATCAGGCGAGCGGCCGCTCATCGAGGATGCAGACGTCCAGGTCGATGTCAGCGGCTCGCACTTGCTGATCGAGGGTCTCGCCCTCCGGACCCGACCGCCGCAGCGTGATCGGGGCTGCCTGGACCAGCCGGCTGGGCGGATCCTGGGGCTTCGCCTGCTTGACGGGTCGCACCACGTGACCGTTCGCGACATCGACGCACGTGGCTTCTTCACCGCCATCCGGATCGATCGGGGGTCGGCCTTCAATCGGATCGTCGCGAACGAGCTCCACGACAACGACATGAAGAGCGAGGACCCCGAGTCAGACGCCGGCGCGATCGGCGTCGACGTCCAGGGAGACGACAACGAGGTGGCCGCCAACCGCATCTCGGGCAGCGACGCCTGTTCGCAGCTGAACGTGCGCGACGGCTCGGTATCTCGATCTTCGGCGGGCAGCGCAACGTGGTCCATCACAACGTCTCCTGGGAGAACATCGACTTCATCGAGCTGGGGGATGCACGGACGGCCGACACGCTGGTCGCCTACAACCGTGACGCGTCCACGCTCGCGCGCGCGACCTTCCTCGTCGTCCACGGGCGCGGGCAGCGCTACGGGCCTACGGCACGGACGGTCGTGCTGAACAACACGACGTACCTCTCCGGCGCCGATGGTCACGCGGTCTCGTGCACCGGCGGCTGCGGTCCCGACATCCTCAGCTTCCGCGACAACATCGTCTGGGCGGAGGATCGCGTCGGCCACTCCACGGACGCATTCGACGAGGGCGGCAACATCTACTGGCGATCGAACGGCCGGCCGCGCATCTTCTTCGCGATCGACCCGTCTTCGCGCATCGCCGACCCCGGGTTCGTGGATCCGGGCGCCGGGGACCCGGCCACGGGCGACCTCCACCTCGTCGCCGGCAGCCCAGCCATCGACACGGGTTCTGGCCTCGCCGGGGTGCTCGGCTTCGCATCCGACGTGGACGGCGTGGCCGTGCCGCAGGGCGCCGGGCCGGACATCGGCGCCTACGAGTGGTCGGCTCCGTGAGCGGCTGGCGCGCCAGGTCGGCCGTCACGCCGAACGTCGGCCATGGAGCGCAACGTCGGCCATGGAGCGCTCGGTCGGCCATCGCGCGGTAAGCATCTGTGAAGCAGCGCCGGCCGTCGGGATAACCGCCGGTGAAGCGGCCCCGCCCACGATGGCGCAATGGAGCCGCATCGAGTCGGGCTCGCCTTCCGGGCGGTCCGCATCCGGAAGGGCTTGAGGCAGCAGGACGTCGCCGCGGCATCTGGCGTGTCGCGTTCTACCGTCTCGCGGATCGAACGTGGTGAGATGGAGGGCGTGCCCATCGGCGCGCTGCTCACGGTGGCTTCCGCGCTCGGTATCAGCGCCGACCTCCGACTTCGTTGGGCTGGGTCAGAGCTGGATCGCATGCTGAACGCTCGTCACGCGGCTCTCCACGAGTCCGTCGCGCGATCATTCCGGGACCTCAGCGACTGGGTCATCGCGCCGGAGGTCTCTTTCTCCGTCTACGGCGAGCGAGGTGTGATCGACCTCCTTGCGTGGCACGGCCCGACCCGGTCGCTGATCGTCATCGAGCTCAAGACGGCCCTCGTGGACGTAAACGACCTGATGGGGTCGGTCGATCGAAAGCGACGCCTGGCACCACGGGTGGGCAGGGAGCGGGGCTGGGATCCCGCCTCTGTGAGTGTCTGGGTCATCCTCGCCGGCGGACGGACCAACCGGCGGAAAGTGGCGGCTCATTCAGCCACGCTTCGTGCCGCCTTCCCAGATGACGGGCGGTCCGTCCGCCCTTGGCTCCGCGCACCCGTTAGAGCCATCTCGTGCCTCTCGCTGTGGACAGATGCTCATGGAGCGGGCGCAAAGAGAGGACTGGCCACGGTCCACCGTGTCCGCCGACGCGCGTCGAGGGTGGCTTGAGCGCGCGCATCCATCCCTTTGGCGCCGCGCATCGTTCCGCTTGGGCGCCCGGTCGGCCCTGAGCCCATGACGTGCACACTCGGCCGGATGGCCAGCGATCCACTCGGCCCAGTGACCGAGTCCTGCGCCGCAGGCCTCTTCGGTTGCCTCACGAGCCGGTAGCGACCGCCACGCAACCGTATGGCCACGCAGACCGCCAAGCGGTGCCGTTTGCGACCGTGAGGCGAGAAGGTGGCCGGGATCGCGAGAAGATGGCCGAGAAGATGGCCGAGACGTCCCGGGACGGGCAGACGGGCCGCGGCCAGGTGGCGGGGATCGCGGGCAGGTGGCCGGGATCGCGAGAAGATGGCCGAGAAGATGGCCGAGACGTCCGGGACGGGCAGACGGGCCGCGGCCAGCATCGGCTGCTAGCCGCGGGCGGATCGGCTGCTAGCCGCGGCGTCGGTGGCGACCTTCACGGGCTGGAAACGGGGCCGGCGGCACCGGGCGGTAGACTGGACCGGTCCCCCGAAACGACAGGAGCCACCAGCCATGAAGCTCTTTTTGGACACGGCCGATCTCGAGGAGATCCGCACCGTCGCGCGATGGGGTGTGCTCGACGGCGTGACCACCAACCCGACCCTCTACGCCAAGGTCGGCGGCTCCTACGAGGAGATACTCCAGGAGGTCTGCCGCATCACGCCCGGCCCGGTCAGCGCCGAGGTCGTCGCGGACGACATCGACGGGATGCTCAGCGAGGGTCGAGCATTCGCGAAGCTCGCGCCGAACATCGTGGTCAAGGTGCCCATGAGCGAGACCGGGCTCGAAGCCATCTCGCGCTTCGCTGACGAGGGCATCAAGACGAACTGCACGCTCATCTTCACTGCCAACCAGGGGCTGCTCGCGGCGAAGGCCGGCGCGTCGCTCCTCTCGCCCTTCATCGGACGCCTGGACGACATCAACCAGGACGGCATGGAGGTCATCCGGGAGCTGGTCGGCATCGTCGAGATGCACGACCTGGATTCAGAGGTCCTGGCCGCCTCGATCCGCCACCCGCGCCACGTGACGGATGCCGCGCTGGCCGGATGCCACGTCGCCACGCTGCCATTCAAGGTGATGCAGCAGATGGTCCAGCATCCGCTCACCGAGAAAGGCATCAAGACGTTCCGCGAGGACTGGGAGAAGGCCCGGGCGATCATCGCCAAGACTGGCGACAAGGCCAAGGCCGCCGAGACGGTCACCCCGCGCTAGGTACTCCTGTCCGGCACTCCCGGACCACCCCGCGTAGCTGCTGACTGAGCGGCGGTCGACCGGCGCCGCTCTTGACCCGTCGCGTCCGGGTGCTATCATCTGACCGTCCCCCGGACCTCCCCGACCAGGCCGACCACGCGCGTCGGACTCCCTGGCGGCGACCCATCACGAGGTCCCATCCCTTGCCTGCGCACCCGCAGCGCGGTGTGCCGGGCATCCGACAGGAACCCATGAACATCAACGAACTCAAGAGCAAGAACATCAAGGAGCTCGTCGCGATCGGCGGCGACCTCGACCTCTCGGACGCGCTCGACATGCGCAAGGACGACCTTGTCGAGCAGATCCTCCAGCGCCAGATCGAGCGTGGCGGCCAGCAGTACGCGACGGGCATCCTCGACGTCGTCGACGAAGGCTTCGGGTTCATGCGCCGCCGCGGCCTGATGCCCAGCCAGGACGACATCTACGTCTCGTCCAGCCAGGTCCGCCGCTTCGGTCTCCGGGCAGGTGACCGTGTCGGCGGCGTCACGCGGACACCCAAGGACGGGGAGAAGTACTGGGGCCTGCTGCGTGTCGAGTCGGTCAACGGGGTCGATCCCGATACCGCGCGCCGGCGTCCACACTTCGAGACCCTCACGCCCATCCACCCTATCGAACTGATCGATCTGGAGACCGAACCGAAGGACCTGAGCCAGCGCCTCGTCAACCTGGTCAACCCGATCGGCAAGGGCCAGCGCGCGCTCATCGTCAGCCCGCCCAAGGCGGGCAAGACGATGCTCCTCAAGAGCATCGCCAACGGCATCACCACGAACTACCCGGAGATCCTCCTGATGGTCGCGCTCATCGGCGAGCGGCCAGAGGAGGTCACGGACATGCGCCGGTCGGTGAAGGGTGAGGTCATCTCCTCCACGTTCGATGAACCGACCGAGAACCACACACATGTGGCCGAGATGGCGCTGGAGATCGCCAAACGCCAGACCGAGACGGGCCGCGACGTCGTCATCCTGCTCGACTCGATCACCCGTCTCGCGCGGGCCTACAACCTGGCGCTGCCGCCCTCCGGCCGGACGCTCACCGGCGGGATGGATCCCATCGCCCTCTACCCGCCGAAGCGCTTCTTCGGTGCCGCCCGCAAGATCGAAGAAGGGGGCTCGCTGACCATCATCGGGACCTGCCTCGTCGACACCGGGTCGCGGATGGACGACGTCATCTACGAGGAGTTCAAGGGCACCGGCAACTCGGAGCTCATCCTCGACCGGAAGCTGGCCGAGAAACGCATCTTCCCGGCCATCGACGTCCAGCGCTCCGGCACCCGCCGCGAGGAGCTTCTCCTCGAGGAGGGCACGTTGAAGATGGTCTGGACGATGCGCCGGATGCTCAGCGCTGTCGGCACGAACGAGGGCATCGAGCTGCTCCTCAACCGGCTCGCGAAGACCGAATCGAACGCCCAGTTCCTGGCCACGCTGACCAAGCAGGCGGCCGCCGAGGCCTGAGACGCGTAAGCAGGGGTGGAGTGCGAGCCGGCATCATCGGATCCAAGCCACGTCGCCGTTGACAGCCAACCGACGATAGACTGGCAAGGCGCCCCGCGCGGCGCTCGTATCGCTGCGCCGCCCCAGACCCGCCAAGACCCAGGACACGGCAACCAGGAGAGCCCATCGGTGGAGCGCCCCATCCGGCAGGAGCCAGCCCGACACAGCACGCGCCGTCTCGTCGCGCGTGGCGGGTGGGCGCTCCGGGGCGCGGGTCGCTTGCTCCTCACTGGTTGGTCGGAGGGCTCCGATGGTCCGGAGAGCCGTCCGGCCGCCCAGGCTCTCCCGCGGGCCGTCACGCCTGACCCCACGCTCACGCCCGGTCTGCTGCCGGGGCGCCGGTCGTCGCTCCCGCTCCGGCATCCGCTGACGGTCCTGGGGCTGATCGCGACGCTTGCCATCACGCCTGCGGCGGCGCAGGGCCGAGATGCCGTCACGGACCGCGTGATGACCAGACCGGCGCCATCGTTCGTCGCCCAGGTCCTCGCCGCGCGCGCCGCCCCGACTGCCCGTCCAGCCGATCCGGACACCTCCCATCGCGACATGGCAGGTCCCTCGACCCCGGTCAGTGCGGCTGGCGGCAGGGACCCGGCGTTCGACCGTGACGCCACGCTGCGAGCGCGACTGCTCGCCCGCAGCACCGTGCCGGCCTCTCCGCATCGCGTCATCCACTACCGCGCGCAGCCCGGTGAGGCGCTGTGGGTCATCGCACAGAAGTTCGGGATCAGCCCGATGACCGTCTGGTGGGCGAACAGGCTGGTCGACAAGGACACGCTCAAGATCGGGCAGCTCGTCCGGATCCTTCCGACCACGGGCATCGAGCACGTCGTGCGCGACGGAGACACGTTGGACGCGATCGCACGCGCCTATCGGGCGGACGCCGACGCGATCGCTGCGTACAACGGGCTCGACGGTGGAGTCGTCATCCTCGGCCAGCGATTGATAGTGCCCGGCGGGCACGGGTCGGGGTATGACCCGGTGCCGGGCGTGAGCCGCAGCACGGCGATCCCACGCCTGCGGCCCGGCCAGGCGGACCGAGCGGTCGTCGACCAGCCAGCCGTCGCCGCGCCGGTCGTCCAGCCGCTCACCCCCGAGGCCGCGCCCACCGGCATCAAGCGGACCGGAGGCGTCGCGTGGCCGTCCGATCCCACGTGGATCGCGACGACGACACTGACCGGCGGGATCCTCGTCGATCAGGGCACGGGCATCGCCCTCATCCCGGATCGGCCTCCGGATGGCGGCGGTGATGGCGGCGGGAGGCCGGGCACCGCCGACGGGGACGGACACGGGATCACCATCATCATCCCGGACGATGCTCCGATCCCGCGCGGCCACGGGGCCCATGACGAGGGCTGGCCCAACGGCCCGCCGCCCGGCCCCAGGCAGGGCACGATCCTCCAGATCGATGACCCGCGGTTGACGCTGACCGAAGCGCAGGTGCTGGCCGACCGGCCGTTGCTCTGGCCGGTCTTCGGGGGCGGCCGCTTCACCCAGAACTGGCACTCGGAACACAACGGCATCGACATCGCCGACCTGCGCGGGACGCCCATCCTGGCCGCGGCATCTGCTCGCGTGGTGTACGCGGGCTGGCGCGACGAACGCTCGGGGAACGCGATCTACCTCAAGCACGGCCCGCGGTTCTTCACCAGTTACCTGCACATGTGGCGGTTCGACGTGAAGCCGGGCGACTGGGTCCGCCGCGGTCAGGTCATCGGCTACATGGGGTCGACGGGCTTCTCCACCGGTTCCCACCTCCACTTCGCCGTGACCGCCGGCCCGCTGCCGGGCTACCCGCCAGATGGCCGCGACCCGCTCGAATACCTCTCGCTGCGCTGATCCTCGTCGCCGGGCCGGATGTTCCTCGACCACGCCTCGCTGACGGTCGGTGCGGGCCGCGGCGGTGACGGGGCGTCGAGCTTCCGACGCGAGGCCCACGTCCCTCGCGGTGGTCCCGATGGCGGCGACGGGGGCCGAGGCGGCTCGGTCCACCTGATCGTCGACCCGGGCCTCACCACCCTCGCCGACTACCGCTTCAAGCACCACTTCCGTGCGACACCGGGCGAGAAGGGCGCGGGATCGCGGCGTCATGGCAAGCAGGGGCGCGACCTGGAGCTGGGCG
>JACCXQ010000114.1 GCA_013696945.1 Chloroflexota bacterium
CGCGTACACCCGCCGGCGCCCACCTATGTTCGCCTGCGGAACATGCTATCGGCGAGTATCCTATTCCCGTGCTCATGACGACCGATCTGGACCTGCTCATCGCCGATACCGAGGCGGAGATCCTGCGGGTGATCGCAGCAGCCGAGGATGAGCGGACGACCGAGCTCTACGCGATGGTCCGGTACCACCTTGGCCTCGACCGCGACGGCTCGAGAGGGAAGCGGATCCGGCCACTCCTTGGTCTGCTCGCGTACCGGTCGATCGCGGGCGAGCATCAGCGCGCGTTGCCCGGCGCAGCGGCCGTGGAGCTCGGGCATAACTTCAGCCTCGTCCACGACGACATCGAGGACCGCGACGTGGAGAGGCGTCATCGCCCCGCGCTGTGGACTGTCTACGGTGTCGCGCAGGCCATCAACACGGGCGACACCCTGTTCACGCTGTCGCGCATCGCGCTCTACCGGCTGCGCGACGAGGGGTTCTCCGATTCGAGGGTGTTGGCGCTGATGCGCCTATACGACGAGACCTGTCTGGCCCTGAGTGAGGGGCAGTTCATCGACATCTGGACCGCCGAGCACGATGCGGCCATGTCGGTCGACCACTACTTCGACATGATCGGTCGCAAGACGGCAGCGCTCATCGCCGCGTCGGTCCAGGCCGGCGCGATGCTGGCGACCGACGACGAGATGGTGATCGATGCCTATCGCCGATTCGGGTGGGCGCTCGGGCTGGCCTTCCAGCTCAACGATGACCTGCTCGGGATCTGGGGTGACGAGCAGGCGACCGGGAAGGAGCCCTCCGACCTGGCCAAGAAGAAGAAGACACTCCCGGTCATCTATGCCCTCGAGCGAGCCACCGCCGGCGACCGCGACCAGCTCGCCGCCATCGTCCGGCGCTCAGAGCCCACCCCGGACGATGTCACCGAGGCGCGTGCCATCATCGAGCGGGCGGGTGGCCGCGACTACACGCGGATGCGCGCGCGGGAGTACCGGGACGAGGCGATGGAGCAGCTCGAGCGTGCCGGGGTCGTGGATGGCGAGGCGCTCGAGCGGCTGCGCCTGATCGTGGTGTCGGCGATCAGCGCGTAGCGGGCCGGTCGGGACTCACGACTCGACCTCGTCACCCGATGGCCGGTCCTCGTCACGGTGGCGGACCGCGAGGACCTTGCCGACGCGGCGGCCGTCGGTCGTCTCGACAGTGAGCGTAACGCTGTCGACCCGGACGGTGTCGCCGACGTTGGGGACCCCGCCGACCTCGTGGTACACGAGTCCGCCGACCGTGTCGTACTCCTCGCTGTCGGTCGCGTCCAGATCGATGTCGAAGTGCTCGACGAGGTCGTCGACGCTCGCTCGCCCGTCGATGCGCGCCTCGTTCTCGGAGAGTGCCTCGATCATCGGCTCCTCGACGTCATATTCGTCCTGGATCTCGCCGACGATCTCCTCGATGAGGTCCTCGATCGTCACGAGCCCGGCCGTGCCGCCGTACTCGTCGAGCACGATGGCCAGGTGCACCCTACGCCGCTGGAGCGCGTGTAGCAGGTCGTCGACCGTCATCGACTCCGGGACCTCGAGCGGTGCGCGGAGCAGCTTCCGGATGTCGGGCGGGTCGTCGGGACCCTTGAGATACGGCAGGAGGTCCTTGGCGTAGAGGATCCCCACGATGTCGTCGATGGTCTTCTCGTAGATCGGGATGCGCGAGTGGCCTGCGCCGACGATGAGATCGACGAGCTCGTCTAGCGTCACTGACGTGGGCGCGGCGACGATGTCGATGCGCGGCACCATCACCTCATGGACGCGGCTCTCGCCGAGCTCAAGCACGGCGCCGATCATCTGCTCCTCCTCGGCCTCGATGACGCCCTGCTCGCCGCCACGCTCGACGAGGATCATCAGCTCCTCGGTCGTGAACCGCTCCTGTGTCGTCCCCTCGCGCACGCCGAGCAGCCGCGTGACGGCATCGGTGACAAGCGTCAGCAGCCAGACGACGGGTGCAAAGACACGCCCCAGGATCTGCACGGGACGGGCGAAGAGCATCGCGTAGCGCTCGGCGTGCGCCAGAGCGAGCGTCTTGGGCACGAGCTCGCCGAAGACGATGGTCACGAGGCTGACCGCGAGTGTCACGATGAGCAGCGCGACGATCTCGGACTGCCCCTCCGCGATGCCCGCGGTGACGAGCGCACGCTCGAGCCCGCCAGCCACGTTGGCGCCGGCGAACGCTGCAGCCAGGAACCCGATGAACGTGATGCCCAGCTGGATGACGGCCAGGAACCGGCCCGGCTCCGCCACCACCCGCTGGACGCGGCGCGCACCTCCGTGCCCCTCATCGACGAGTGCCTGGAGCCGGCTGCGGCGGATCGTCACGAGCGCGATCTCGGCCGCCACGAACACCCCGTTCAGGAGGATCAGGAGCGCGATGATGACCAGCTCGAAGATCGGGTCGCCTCCCTGTTGATCGGCCGGCATCAGTCGGTGTCGGTGCCCGTGGACGGCTCAGGCTTGGGGCGGCGCTCGCGGATCCGCGCCGGGATACCGATCGCCATCTTGCCCGGTGGCACATCCCGGGTGACGACGGACCCGGCACCCGTGTACGCCCCCTCCCCCACTGTCACCGGCGCCCGAAGGATCGTGTCCGACCCGATGAAGGCGCCGTCACCGATGCGCGTGACGTGTTTCGCCGTGCCGTCGAAGTTGGCGGTGATGGTCCCGGCCCCGATGTTCACGTCGGAGCCGACCTCGGCATCGCCGATGTAGCTGAAGTGGTGCTGCTTGGTCCGCGCGCCAAGCCTCGCCTTCTTGACCTCGGCGAAGTTGCCGATCTCCACGCCCGGCCCGATGTGGGCGCCGGGGCGCAGGTGGCTGAACGGGCCGACCCGTACGTCGTCCTCGACGACGGCCGACTCGAGCACGCTGGCCCAGATCTCGCAGCGCTCGCCGATGACGGAATCGACGATCTCGCTGTTGGAACGGATGACGCTGCCCGAGCCGATGCGGGTGTTCCCACGAAGAACGACGTG
>JACCXQ010000132.1 GCA_013696945.1 Chloroflexota bacterium
CGACTGCCCGAGCGTGTTCGACATCGCAACATTGCGCAGCGCGAAGTCCTGCGCTGCCGCGTTCTCCTGGGAAGAGGCCGGGTCTCGGTCAGAGAGGGTCTCGTCGATCTCGTCTGGCTCCCGCCCCAGGGTCGGATCCTCATTCGGGCGCATCGTTCGCTCCTATCGTGGATCGAGTCCCTTGATGGTCCACCTTTGCGACGTATCCCGCACGCCACGGGCCTCAGGTCACGGCGTTACGAACGGTTTGCAGGCTGCGCCAGCGGTAGCGCCCGTACACCCGTGGTTCATGGGGCGCGACGAAGGCGGCCAGTCGTTCGGCCTCCTCCTCGAGGGCGACGCGGATGGGTCGTTTCAGCGGGCGGAACGGCTCGAGTCTGATGCGCGCCGTCCCGGGAGCATCCGCCTCGGCCCACCAGAGGCCGGCCACGAAGCCATCGACGAGGAAGGTCGGCAGCACGTCCCCGTTCCGGGCGATGACGGCTTTCCGGTACGCGTCGGGGAGCACCCGGGTGCGGACATCATGCGCGAGCAGGACGCTGTCCCACATCGGTAGTAGGCGTGGAGGAGCAGGGGTGTCGGGATCGGGGAGGGCACCCGTGGGCAGGTCCAGGAGCGTCCGGCCCGCCTCGTCGCGCGACCGGACGATGTCATCGATCCTCTCCAGACCCAGGCGGAGGCGGCTCACCGGGAGCCCCGACCACTGCGCCAGATCGGCGTTCGTCGCCGGACCGAACGCTTCCAGGTACGTCCGGACGAGGGCCTCGAGTCCCGCCAGCTCATCTGCAGGCCCGGCCCCGTCCAACCAGGCGGTCGCGGCGACGAAGGACGGACGCCGTGGGTACGACCAGGTGACGGCCGCTGGGGCGTGGATGACCGGCGCGTAGCGGCGGATGATCGTCCAGGCGTCCTCGGCGGGCGTGATCCGACCGGTCTCGGTGGCCGGCGGCGACTGTCGGGCCAGGTGCTCTCGTAGCGCGGCATTGGCGCGCGGCACCTCTGCGTACGCGAGGGCTCGTTCCAGGAGCTCTTCGGGCGACCCCTGTGCCAGGACGGCGCCGTGCCATCGCCTGCGCAGGGTGTCAAGCAGGGCGGGATGCCACCGCGCATGGTCCCGGGCCGTTACAAGGTGGAGCGTGCCCCGCATGAGCGTGGCCTTGACCAGCCGGCGGTCGCGGATCGCCCGGTCCACGTCGGCTGGGTCGAAGTGATCCAGGCGCGTCCAGAGCGCGAGGTACGGCGAGGCCGCTTCCTGTGCCTGGAGCCCACCGAGGCGATGGACCGCGGCGAGCGGAGCCTCGACGGCTCGTTCGAGGAGGCTCTGGCGTGCCAGCGTGGCCCGATTCAGCTCGCGGGTGGTGAGAACCTTCACATGGCGAGCGTACCGGTGACCGTGGCTGTGTGCCGGAGCGGCGGAGTCGGACGTACCCAGGTTTCGAGTGGCATTGGCGGAAGGATGCCCCAGCTGGCGTATGGGTCCCACGACGCACGCGATACGTCGGTCATCTCCACTGCGATCCATGGATCGACGGGTCAAGACACTCCTACGAGCCTGCTTGGCCCGCCTGAACCCCGCCTGCGGCCGATCTGGCGGGCATACGTTCAGTGCTATTGGAAAGGCCGACCGTAGAGGACCTGGCCCCCGCGCCCCGGGTCTTCTCAGGGCGTGCCCACCCGTCGGGGCGTGCTCGGACGATGACCGCGCGACCATCCTCGAGCTGCGCCTGGAAGGCGATCTGGCGCTGGTCGTTGAGCGCCTCGCGGCAGGACACGACGTTCGTGACCACCGAACCTGCCAGCGCATCGCCCGGCCCGATGACCCGATGCACGACCCGGTCGTGCCACAGGAAGAGCGCCTGATCGAAGGACTCGTCCGGGCTCGCGGTGAACGCGACCTCACGTACGCCGTTCAACGACGGACCGCCGAAACCGAAAAATCCGATCGGGCCGTCCGTGGTCGCGACGGTGTGAAGCGCCCCGCCATTCCCCAGCAAGGTCGCCTCACCGCCCTCGTCGAAGAAGGCGAGGAAAGCAACGAAACCGTCATCGTTCAGCGACGGCTTGTCGAGCGAGCCGATCGGCCCGCTGTCGTCGGCGATCGTGGTGAAGTGTCTGGCGGCACGTCCTGATCGACGGGCAAGACCGGACATAGCGGCACGGATCCGTGACCAGGCCGGCGGGGCCGGCCCGGGATACGGGCCGAACCAGGGAGAGGCTAGGGACGCGTGACCCTCGCGGGGGCCGTCCGCTGCCGATGATCCGAGGCGCCAGCGCGAAAGGGCCTGCCGGGGCGGTGTTCGTAGGACCGTCCCGCAGCGCCCGGTCGTACGGGAGCGTCGGGTCGGCCAGGAACGCTCGCTCGGGCGCCATTGCCAGGTCGGGCGGCATTCCCCGCTCGCCCGGCGTTGTTCGGTCGCCCTGTCTGGTTCGGTCGTCCGGCTTTCGCATGCTGCATCGGACGCTGGTCGAAGCGCCGGCGGATCGGCTCCGGACGGACCCTCGGGTCGGGCTCGAAGCCGTCGATGACCTCCGTGGCCACCGGATGGCCGAGCAGTCGTTCGATCGCCGCGAGGAGGGGCCGCTCGTCGACGCACACGAGCGAGATCGCGTCACCATCGCTGCCGGCCCGGCCGGTCCGCCCGATGCGGTGCACATAGTCCTCCGCGACCATCGGCAGCTCGAAATTGACGACGTGCGGCAGGGCGTCGATATCGAGGCCGCG
>JACCXQ010000152.1 GCA_013696945.1 Chloroflexota bacterium
GGCCCAGAGTCGGCCGGCGCACCTGCCAGCGCGATCGCCGAGCTGTACATCGTCGGAGGCCAGCAGCGAAAGCTGCGGCCCGTCCGGGCACACTTCGGGGACTGGTACGAATACCAGAAGGGGATCGTGCTGCGCCTCGATGCCCGCACCGGCGATGCCGAGACCAAGGTGACGTATGTCTCGCCCCCGGACGTCGCGCCACCCGTCGACCCGGCGATCCTCTTCAAGTCCGGGACGCGCGTCGGGGATCGGCTCTACCTGACCACGCAGACCGAGGTCCTCATATACCGGCTGCCCGACTTCACGCTCGAGCATCACGTGTCATTGCCCTTCTTCAACGACGTCCACCATGCGCGCCCGACGCCGGACGGCCACCTCCTCGTCGCGGTCACCGGGCTGGACATGGTCGCCGAGGTCTCGCTCGACGGCCGGCTGGTCCGCGAGTGGAACGCCCTGGACCTCTCGCGATCCCCGTTCGGGGAGCGATTCCTGCGCGAGATGGACTACCGCCTGGTTCCCACCACCAAGCCGCACCTCGCCCACCCCAACCACGTCTTCTACCTGGGTGACGAGCCCTGGGCGACACGTTTCCAGCAGAAGGACGCGATCTCGCTGACCGACCCGGCCCGCAGGATCGACATCGGGATCGAGCGCCTCCACGACGGCATCGTCTACGGCGATCGGATCCTCTTCACGGCCGTCAACGGCAGGATCGTCATCGCCGACGCGCGCCGGCTCATCGTCGATGAGATCATCGACCTCAATGAGATGCACGGCCCTGATCTCCTCCTGGGCTGGTGCCGCGGGCTCCTGCTCGACGGCGACCGGCTCTGGGTGGGCTTCTCACGGATGCGGCCCACGAAGTTCCGCGAGAACGTGGCGTGGATCAAGAACGGTTTCCGCCATTACCTGGGCACGCATGTGGCGCTGTATGACCTTCAGGAACGACGGTGCCTCGCCCAGATAGACGTGGAGCGGCACGGCCTGAACGCGATATTCGGCGTCTACGCCGCCTGACTCAAGCCCCCATGGGCGCTCAGCAGCGGACGGATCCGCGCGACGACGAGGACACCGGCGACGAGGAGTCGCGCGACCAGGACGGCCACGCCCACGCCAGCCAGACCGAGCGGCCCCACGAGCAGTGCGCTCCCGCCGAGGGTCAGCACGGCAAGCGAAGCCTGGATGGCCAGCAGCTCGCGCGAGCGGCCGCGCACCCGCGCTACCGCGAGTGCCGTTGAGATAGCGACGTACGGGATCACGCCGAGCGCCAGGAGACGGAGCAGGTCCGTGCTGCGTTCCGCGTAGGCCGCGCCGAAGACCTGCAGCAACAGCGGAGCGAGGATGGCCACGACGAGGGCGAAGGGCACCGCCGACCGGGCCATGTGCATGAGCGCTCGACGCGTCTCGGTCGCGAGCTCGGCCTGGCCGGAGGCCGTCTCGACGGTGAGCGACGCCGCGGTGTTCGCCGGCAGCAGGTCGAGCGAGACCGCGATGATCCAGGCGAGATAGAAGAATGCGCCCTCGGCCGGACCGCGCGTGGCCGCGACGAGTACTGGCAGCAGGGAGCTCGTCGCCAGGGCAAAGAGGGCCGCCGCATAGTCGGATGCGACGTAGCGGAGGAGACGACCACGCTCGTCCACGAGCCGCGCCTCCGATGGCGGGCCGTGGGGCGCCGCGCGGACGTGCTGCGGGATCCAACGGATCGCCACTACGACGGTCACCACGGCGACCGCCGCGACGACCGGAACGAACCAGGAGACTGCGATCCCGAGGACCGGCAGACCGGCCGCAAGGACCACCAGCAGGACCGTCTTCGCCACGCCGTAGAGGACATTCTCGACCGGCACCCAGAGCGTCCGGCGCAGCCCCGCCAGCAACCCATCCTGGATGTTGAATACGCTCCAAGCCGCGATCGCACCGGCGAGCAGCACGACCGATGGCACGGCCACGCTGACGTCACGTGCCAGTCCGGCGAAGGGCTCGATGCCCACGATGCTTGCACCGACGAATGTCACGACCGCCGCCACGACGCTCATGCCACTCGACGCGAGATACGCCGCGCCAACGAGCGCCGGCGTTCGCGACCCCGCCTCGGGCACGAGGCGCACCAGCGCCGTCCGCAGGTTGAGCTGCGCGATCCCCGAGAGGAAGACGACGAGGGAGATCGTGGCAGCGCCGATCCCGACGGAATCGACCGAGTAGGACCGGGCCGCGAGCGCCCAGTAGACGACACCGAGCGCGGAGCTGAGCAGGTTGCTCGCCATCAGCGCATACGCGTTGAGGTAGAGCGGATCACGGACGTGCAGGACGGCGCTGCGGATCACCTCGCCTGCCTCACGACAGTGACGCCAGGAACCGCGCCACGTCGAGGTCGCTGCGGCAGTGGATCAGCCCGCGATCGCGTCGGGCGAGTCGCTCCGCCGTCGCGACGCGCGTCTCCGGCAGGCCGGGCGTGCCGTCGGTGCTGCGGTAGTACGCGCGGCTCTCGGCGATCGAGCGACCGAGATCGCGGACGTGCCCCGCGGCCGCGAGCAACCGACTGCCGGCGCCTCGCGCGGTCGCGACACGTGCTCCCCGTCCGGGTCCCACTGCACCGCCCCGGATGAAGCGGCGGGTGACACGCCGCGATGCGCTGCCCCAGCCCACGGTGTCGAGCCATACCACGATGTCAGCATCTTCGATGAACGGGTCCGTCCATCCCAGGTGCACGCCCTCGGTGACCCATGCGTGCAGCCGGATGACGCGCTCGACGAGCTCGTCGCGTTCTCGCGGGGTGCGGATAGGCCCCGTTCCACCGCCGTCGCGATACAGGTCGTCGAGATGGTGCACCGGGATCCCGAGCCGCTGACCCACGCGACGAGCGAGCGTCGACTTGCCGCTGCCCGGCCCGCCCACGATGTGGATCCGTCGGGGTGTCACGACACGACGCCCGGGACCGAGCGGTAGAAGGACTCGAAGCGTGCGGCGATCTGCTCCGGACCCAGCGCGGCGACGGAGAGGCGACCCGCCGTCCCCATGCTCGTGGCGCGTGCAGGGTCTGTCACGAGTCGGTGCATCGCTGCCGCAAGCCCGTGGACATCGCCAGGTTCGACGAGTAGACCGTTCACGCCGTCATCGATCATGTCCGGGATCCCACCGGCCCGGCTTCCGATGACGGGGCGCCCGCAGGCCATCGCCTCGCGGACCACCCCGGGAAGCGGGTCCGGCCAGAGCGACGGCGCGACGCCGAACGACGAGCGCCGCCATGCTTCCATCACGACCCGGTGGGGCACGTCCTCGAGGACGGTCACGCCATGGGGCAGCTCCTGGGGCGTGTCCGGCCACCTGGTCCCGATGAGGACGAGCGGAGGCACCGACTCCGCGGGGACTTCGGCGCGCAGGCGCTCGTAGGCGCCGAGGATGACGAACAGCCCCTTGTGCCGCTGGAGGGCACCCACGAAGAGGATGAACGGCCGGCCCGGCAAGCGGTCGACGAGAGCCCGCTCGGCAACAGGCATCGCTCTGGTGTCATCGCTAGCGACCACATCAGGGATGCGCTCGAAACGAATGCCCGACCAGTCCGGCCCATGCGCGAGGTCCCGACGCAGGGCGTCTTCCACGAACCGACTGACGGAGTGGACGCCGCCGACCCGCCGCGCAAGTAGGGAGCGACCCGCGAAGACGCCACCCACGGAGACGAAGCCCTTCACGGCGCCGTAGTGCCCGCCGGCACAGCGGAGGCACTTCCGCGGTCCCGGCCCGCTGCAGAGGCGGCGGTCATCCTGCAGCAGGGTCCGGGTCGCGCACGCGTAGCCGTAGTCGCGCACGGAAAGGACGAGCGGCCTCCCGCTCGCCGCCGCGCAGGAGTAGGCGATCCACCCGTTCGCGTGCACCACGTCCGGCCGCGACCGGCGCACGAGCCGCGCCAACCGTGCGGCTAGCAGCGGATCTGGCAGCGGCGGCAGGAATCGACGCCGGGGATCGCCGGCCAGGACCGGGAGCAGCGTCGCGGCTGCCGGGAGACGCCTCACAGGGACGCCATCGACGAGCTCGTGCCCGTCGAGCCCGGGCTGGGCGGCCGTCACGACCTGGACGTCATGCCCGCGAGCTGCCAGCGCGCTGGCCAGGAGCCGGACCTGTCGCTCTGCGCCGCCGAGATGAGGGTGGAAGAAGTCCGTCGCCAGTAGCACGCGCAGTGGTCGGTCTGGTCGATCCGTCATGGGACGGCTCCGAGCGTGAGCCACACACGTCGATAGGGCGCGCTCTCCGAGCTGAGGGCCCGGAAGAGCCGCGCCTCCAGCACGACGGTCGCGCCTCGTTGTGGGATCGGCCCGGTGCGCTCGAGGACCTCGCCGTCGGCCAGGATGATCGAAACGAGGCCTGGCTGCGGCAGTCCATCGACGAGCAGCTCGAGCCGATACGCCTGTTCGCTCCCCTCCTCGTTGCGCACCCCGACCGTCACCGTGTCCGACGCGGCGGGAAGCAGCCAGAGCTGCGTGAAGCCCGGATGGGACTGCGTCGCGGCGCCCACGCGCGCGACCATGAAAGCGGTGAGCGCAACCATCACCGCCGCCGCGAGGAGCGGGAGGTTGGGTGAGACCGCGAGCGAGCGGCGAGCGCTATCGACGGCCGACGTACGGAGGACCGAACGCGGAGCGCCAGCCTCGCGTGCGATTGCCACGAGGACGGCGACGACGGTCATCGCGGCCAGGGATAGCGCCCACGAGCCGGCGGTCAGGCCGAGGGGTGTCGCGTTCAGGAAGAAGCCCCCGATGATCGCGGTCGCGAACGCGCAACCGATGACGAGGGCCACGCGCTCGGACACGCCGAGCCCGACGCGTGGGAAGAGCGCCCGGGTCGTGGCATACCCGCTCAGGGGCACGAGGAGCAGGACGCCGAAGACCGCTCGGAGGATCGGTGCGGGCTCCGGGCTCGCCGCCACGGCCGCCGAGCACAGGGCGGCCACGGCGAGCAGGACGAGCGCGGCGAGGTCCCGCCACACGACCAGCCGGCTCAGGCTGTTCATGGTCCCGCTCCGGTGAGCCGCGCCACGTCATGGATGCGCACGTCGCCGCTGTCGAACACGCGATCCACGCGCGGGTCTTCGTCCCACTTGTCGAGGGCCGCCGGGTCGAGCGGCTCGACGTGCGGTCGTTCGCGGACCTCGCCACGCTCGACGTAGACGCCGACCGTCGGGAGCGCCGTCGTCAGGCGATGGTCGGCCAGCACGTAGCGGACTCGGGCGGCCTCGAGAAGGCGTTGCTCGGGGCCGCCGAGCACGGTCGAGAAGAACACCTCCTTGACGTCGATGCGGTCACCAACGGCGGAGAGGGGATGCTGATCGCCGTACGTCTTCAGGAGCACGCGATTGACGCGATCGGCAACGAACCTCGCGTCCGGCCCGACGTGCTGAGCAGCCCATGTCGCCGCCGTGATGCTCTGCGGCTCGACGGAGCGCGTGTCGGCTGATACGAGGTACGCGCCGGGCAGCCGTGCCCAGAACGGCACACCGAGGATGGCGCCACCCACGAACAGGATGGCGGCGAGCGTCGGCAGGGCAACGGCCGCCGCGCGCACCGAGTGCGAACGGCGCGCCGCGAGATGGACCCCGACCAGTGCCGCGTGCGCCGCCACGAAGCCGATCCCCAGGAAGATGAACTCCGCGCTCCGGGCCGATAGCTCGGCGCCGCTCTGCGTCAGCCGCGCCACGAGGCTGGCCGGGTAGAGGAGGGCGGCGAGCACCAGGGTCATCGCGAGCGGATCCGCGGCGTGCCGCCGCCAGGCGAACCATGCCCCGAACGGTAGTGCCACGAGGACGACGAGCACCGACCCATAACCGAACACCTGCTCCCACGCGGGAGCGGGGATCCCGGACGCGGTCCGGAAGAGCTCGCGTCCGCTCGCCTCACCGGCGATCAGCTCGACGACCTGCGCGAGCGCGCCCCCGAACGCCGGGCCGAGGTAGCCCACGGTCACGCTCGCGACGTAGAGGATCCATCCAACGGTCGCCGTCGTCGCGAGGAGCGCGGGACCGGTCACGCCTGTCGTGCCGGCGGCATCGCGCCGACCGGTCGCGCCGGTCGTGCCGGCGGCACCGCGCCGACGGATCACGAAGCAGACGCCCGCCCACACGACGAGGAAGCCCGACATCGCGATGGCCGTCACGTGATGGGTCGTGATGACCGCGACGAGTCCGATGAACAGCGTGACGGTCAGTGGGATCCGAGCGGCGCGGGGGCCATCTTCCCGACGGGCCACGCACCACAGCACCATGACGGCCATGGGCAGCGCAAGCGATTCGTACGCGAACTGCGCGTCGAACGTCAGGAAGCTCGGGTTCGCCATGTAGACGACCGTGGCGACGCCGGCCAGGCGCGCCGATCCACCGGCCCGTTCATAGAAGAGGAAGAGGCTGACCACGAACAGCAGGCGCGCCATCGCCAGCACGATCATCGCGGCCTCCCAGGCCGGTAGCCCGAAGCTGACGAGCGGCGAAGTGACGATCTCGAGGCCGGGGTAGAACGGACTCGCGGGCAGCACGTTGTTGGGCGTGAACAGGCGCCCGCTCTCGACGATGTCGTCCAGCGTCGCCCAATGGAGGAACTCGTCGAAGAACGTGAACCCCTGCGGGGAGTGGAGGACCTTCACGCCGTAAAGACCGATCCCGAGGAGCGTCACGAGCCCCAGCCGCTCCACGCGACCGGCGGCTGCGCCAAGGAGCCGGGCGCTGATGGGCACGACGAGGGTCAGCAGGCCGATCCAGAAGAGCCCCGCGGCCCAATCGCGCGACTCCCGCGCAGCGGTGTCGGCGAGCGCGATGAGGAGCAGCCCGACCGACGCTGCGACCGCGAGGCCCGGCAGGAGGCCCAGCGCGCCCGCGTGGTCGATTGCGACCTCGGCGTCGGGCGACGCTCGCCGCGAGACGACGGCGCGAGC
>JACCXQ010000171.1 GCA_013696945.1 Chloroflexota bacterium
CCCGATCGGCCGGGCATCTACCTCCTGAAGGACGCCCGAGGACGCGTCCTCTATGTGGGCAAGGCGCAGAGCCTTCGGAGTCGCGTGCGCCAGTACTGGCAGGCGTCGCGCGGCGCGGCCCAGCCGCTGCGCATCGAATCGGCCATCGATCGGGTCTCCGACGTCGACTACACGCTCACCGATACGGTCAGCGAGGCGCTGCTGCTCGAAGCGACGCTCATCAAGCGCTTCCAGCCTCGCTTCAACGTCCGCCTCAAGGACGACAAGAGCTACCCCTTCATCAAGGTCACCCTCGGCGACGACTTCCCCCGCATCGAGCGGACCCGCAAGCTGCCGCAGGACGGCAGCCGCTACTTCGGACCATACGCGTCGGCGAGCAGCGTCGACGAGGCGATGAACCTCATCCGGCGCCTCTTCCCCTTCCGGACCTGCACGATCGACATCCGGGACGGTGTGCGCGCGCTTCCCCGCCCATGCCTGCTGTATCACATCAAGCGCTGCCAGGGGCCCTGCATCGAGGCCATCTCACGCGACGACTACCGCGCCGACATCGAGCAGGTGATGCTCTTCCTGGAGGGCCGCCAGGAGCAGGTCGCTCGGGCGCTGAGGCGGGATATGAGCGTCGCATCACAACAGATGGAATATGAGCGCGCCGCTGCGCTGCGCGACAAGGTGCGTTCCATCGAGCGGACGATGGAGAGCCAGAAGATGGCGGCCTTCGCGCACGCTGACGAGGATGTCCTCGGCTACGCGCGCGCCGGTGGAGAGGCTGCCGTCCAGGTATTCGCGATCCGCGACGGCAAGACCGTCACCCGAGACGTCTTCCTCCTCGAGAACCTCGGCGACGGGTCGGACGAGGAGGCGCTCTCCGCCTTCATCAAGCAGTACTACGCGACGGCCGGCAGCGTGCCTGCGCGCGTCCGCGTGCCACGCGCGCTGCCCGATGCCTCGGAGCTCGTGGTCATGCTCGAGGAACGCCGCGGTCGCCGCGTCTCGCTCTCGGTGCCCCAGCGCGGCGAGGGGCGGAAGCTGATGGAGCTGGCGGGGCGGAACGCCGGGGAGACGCTCGGCCGCGAGCAGGCGCGCTGGCTGGCGGACCAGGGCAAGACACTGGCCGCGCTCGAGGAGCTCGCCAGCGCGTTGGGTCTCGTTGCGCCACCCACGCGCATCGAGTGCTACGACATCAGCACCATCCAGGGAACGAACACCGTGGGCAGCATGGTCGTCTTCGAGGAGGGCCGGCCACGCAGCGGTGAATACCGACGGTTCCGGATCCGGACGGTGGAGGGCACCGACGACTTCGCCAGCCACCGCGAGGTCCTCCGGCGCCGCTTCCGGCGGGCACTCGTGGGAGAGGAGGGGACGGCCGAGGAGCTCCGCTGGCGCCTGCCCGACCTCGTCGTGATCGACGGCGGCATCGGCCAGGCCAACGCGGCGCGTGGCGTGCTCGACGAGTTGGGGCTGCACGACATGCCGGTGGTCGGGCTGGCGAAGGAACGCGAGGAGCTCTGGCCGCCGGGCAGCAGCGCTTCCATCGTCCTCCCTGCGACATCCCAGGCGCTCTACCTCGTGCAGCGACTGCGGGACGAGGCACACCGATTCGCGGTCACCTACCATCGGAAGCTGCGCGCGAAGGCCCAGACGCGCTCGGTGTTTGACGACATGCCGGGTATCGGGCCGGCCCGCAAGCGAGCCCTCCTGCGCGTGTTCGGTTCGGCGAAGCAGATGCGCAGCGCGACGATCGAGGAGATCGCCTCCGTGCCCGGGATCAGCCGGGGGCTCGCCGAGCGGATCCGGGCGCATCTGGAGGTCTGAGGGATCGCCCCGCAGCGTTTTCTGTCAGATGCGCGCCAGGGAGCCACCGTTTCGCTCGGGCCGGCGGATCTTCCGCCACATGGTCGCGAGGACGTCCATCTGACGGCAAACAAGGTCGGGGCGCTCGTAACGGCCCGCATGATGGCCGTGTGGCGCCCATCTGACCGGATCCACTCGCGACAAGAGGCGATCGGCGGCCGCTACCCCCTGGTCGGCCGCGCGCGCCCGTCGGCTTCTCGGCGGCCATGGTCCGGTTCGAACCCCGGTCTCTGCTAGCATCGCGCCCGATGCGTCGCATCCTTCCCTTCATCATCGTGGCGGTCGGCCTTGCCGCGCTCGCGGTCGACGTGCTGCCGATGAACCGTCCCGGGAGCGATCCGCCGAAGCCGATAGATACACGGCTCGGCCTCGACCTGCAGGGCGGTCTCCGGGGCGAGTACCAGGTCGTCGCGACCGACCAGCAGGCTGTCACGGCCGAGATCATGGCCACCACGCGCACGATCATCGAGCAGCGTGTGAATGCGACCGGCGTCTCCGA
>JACCXQ010000230.1 GCA_013696945.1 Chloroflexota bacterium
AACCTGGCGCGAGCGTCGGGTCGAAGACGAGGAGCACCTGACCAGGCTCTGCGGGCTCGTCCGGTGCGTCCGGCCAGGGCTCGCCCAGACGGACACAGGCATCGACCTGCTCGACGGTCAGGCTCGCAGGCACCTGCCGCATCGGGTCCGAGACACGTAGCCGCGTCCGCCGCCGCTGGCCGTCGAGTCCCACGTAGACGAACTCGACCCCGTCATCCCGGACCTGATCCGGCTCTCGCGTGCCGCGCTGGTCGCGGACCACCCCGCGCACCTCGAAGATGTCCGCGAAATCGGCGTCAAGGCGCAGCGTCAGGCAGCAACGTTCGGGATGGGTCGTGAAGTTCTCCAGCGTGATGCGCTCCGCGAAGCCATCCGACAGCAGCCGGTCGCGGACCACGCCGAGCGATTGACGGCGGAGTACTACTTCTGCGTCGAGCTTGTCGCCCGGGTTGCGGAGGAAGTCGGGATTCGTCAGCTGGATCGTCCCGCCGTAACTCGCCCCGCTGCCGGTGCGCAGGACGACAGGTCGGACGCCGTTGATGCGCAGCTCGTAGTGCGACAGCACGCGGGTGTCGCCTGCGTAGAGCCCCAGACCACGACTGTCCGGGTGCACATCGCCGAACGAATCGCTGGTCAGGAACAGCGTGTCGTGCTTGAGGACGAGGACACCGGTCAGATCGGTCGCGCGGGTGATCGGCGCCGCGCCCGGCGCCGCCGCCGCGAACCCGTCGATGGCGACCTCGGTCACGGCTGGTCGTCGAACCCGGCGAGCCGCTCGGCCTGGTCGGTCGATACGAGAGCGTCGACGAGCTTATCGAGATCGCCGTCCAGCACCTGCGGAAGGTTGTGCAGGTCGATGCCGACGCGATGATCCGTGACGCGGTCCTGCGGGTAGTTGTAGGTGCGGATCTTCTCGGACCGCTCCCCAGAGCCGACCATGCTCCGCCGGGCGGCTGCCTCGAGGTCGTGCGCCTTGCGCTGCTCCGACTCCAGGAGCCGCGCGCGGAGGACGGTCATCGCCTTGGCACGGTTCTTGTGCTGGCTCTTCTCGTCCTGGATGGCCACCACGAGCCCGCTCGGCAGGTGGGTGATGCGGACCGCTGAGTCGGTCGTGTTGACGCTCTGCCCCCCGGGTCCCTGCGAGCGGTAGACGTCGATCTTCAGATCCTTCTCGTCGATGGCGACCTCGACCTCGTCTGCTTCCGGCAGCACCGCGACCGTCGCGGTCGAAGTGTGGATACGCCCGCTCGACTCGGTCTCCGGGACACGCTGCACTCGATGCACGCCGCCCTCGAACTTGAGTCGGCTGTACGCACCGTCGCCGTGGACCTCGAAGATCACTTCGCGCAACCCACCGATGCCGGTCTCGTTGGCCGTCAACACATCCGTCTTCCAGTCGTGCCGCTCAGCGTAGCGCGAGTACATCCGGAAGAGTTCCTGCGCGAACAACGCGGCCTCGTCTCCGCCGGTCCCCGCGCGGATCTCCATGATCACGTTGCGCTCGTCATTGGGGTCCTGCGGCACCAGTTGCAGCCGCAGCGCCTCGATGAGCTCCGCTTCCTTCGCTTCGAGCTCGTCAACGACTTCGCGGCCGAGCTCGCGGAACTCGGCTTCCGTCTCCGCGTCACGGTCGCGGCGTGACGCTTCGAGCTGGGCGCGCGTCTCGCGTAGTAGTCGCCAGTTCTCCACGACCGGCGCGATGCGTGCCTGCTCGCGTCCCAGGTGCCGGCTGCGGTCCGGGTCGGATGCGACCTCCGGACGTGACCACTCCGCCTCGATCTCGTCCAGCCGCCGCTCCAGCTCGTCGAGCCGCGCGTCGAGGTTCATCGCGCCGCGGGATCGGCCGGCGGCGCCCCTTGTGGGCTCTGATCGATCGCCCGCGGGCTCTGGTCGACGGACTCAGGGCTGTCGATGGCCTGCGCGCGGTCGTCCGCCAGGGCCTTGAGGTCGGGGATCGGCTCGCGGACCGGGTCATCGCTGCCCTCCGGCGCCGTATCGCCGTTGGCTGCCAGAGCCTCGTGGATCGACGCGATGGCGACCTCGATCATCGAGTCGTCCGGCTGCTTCGTGGTGATGGCCTGTAGCCAGATACCGGGCAGGAAGAGCCACCGGATCCACCAGTGCTCCCGGTGCTTGGCGCCCCAGCGAAGGATCTCGTAGCTGACCGACGCGATGACCGGGATGAGGAGGATCCGCCCGACGATGCTGATCAGCAGGTCCTGGCCGGCGAGCAGACTGAAGATCAGGATGCTGACGATGATGAAGACGACCAGGAACTCCGTGCCGCACCGGGGGTGCGCAGTCGGGTAGCGCCGGACCCGCTCGAGGGTCAGCGGATCCTCGTTCTCGAGGGCATGGATCGTCATGTGCTCGGCGCCGTGGTACTGGAAGACGCGGCGGATCTCGGCCGAGCGGCTGACCACGAGCAGGTATCCGACGAAGATCCCGACCCGGATGAGCCCCTCGACGAGGTGCTGGATGAATGCCTGTCCGCCGGGGATCGCGGCGTTCGTCGTGGCCTGCGCGAGGAACAGTGGCAGCAGCACGAACAGCCCGATGGCGAGCCCGAGGGTCAGGAGCAGCGTGATGGCGAGCGTGGCACCTCCCATCGCGACGCCCTCGCTGGCCGCCGCGATCGATCCCGACCGCATCAGCCAGCGCGTCCCCACGACGAGCGTCTCGTAAAGGACGATCAGCCCTCGGAAGAACGGCGCGCGCGCGAATCGGTTGCGATGGAGGAGGCTGGCGAGCGGCTCCTGCGCGACGAAGATGCGGCCGTCAGGGCCGCGGACGGCGACCCCGATGGCATCGCGCCCGCGCATGAGCACTCCCTCGAGGAGGGCCTGGCCGCCGTAGGCGAAGCGTGTCATCCGGCGCGCGGGGGGTCAGTGGGTCCGGCGGGCCGGCCGCAACGGCCGCCCGGTGTCGCTCAGAGCCGCGTCGAGCGCTCGAGCCGCTTCTGGAAGCGCTCGACCTGGCCCGCCGTATCGACGATCGTCTGCTTGCCCGTGAAGAACGGGTGGCAGCTGGAGCAGACGTCGACGCGCAGCTCGGGCCGGGTCGAACCGACCGTGAACGTGGTGTGGCAGGAGCCGCAGACGACCTGCGCCTGGTGGTACTTGGGGTGGATGTCCGCTTTCATGTCGTTCCTTACGCGCCCGCTTCGGCTGAGGACGCAGTCTCGATCGCCTCCGACACGACTCGGATGCGCTTCTTGTCGCGACGGGCGTGCTCGAACCGGACGCGCCCGGTGACGGTGGCGAACACGGTGTAGTCGCGCCCGAGGCCCGTCCCCTCGCCGGCCAGGAAGGTCTGGCCGCGCTGACGGACGATGATCGAGCCCGCGCTCACCAGCTGACCGTCCCCGGCCTTGACGCCGAGTCGCTGGCCGACGCTGTCGCGGCCGTTCTTGGAGCTGGATCCTGCTTTCTTGTGGGCCATGGAGCTACTCGTCCTTCTCGGTGTCTGCGGTGCCGGCTGCCGGCTCGGACTTCTTCGGCGTGCCGGCCTTGGGCTTGGTCTCCGCGTCGTCCGGCTTGGTCGCGGGCTCGGCCTTGGCGGCAGCGGCCGACTTGGCGGACTTGGTGGTGGCCTTGGTCTCCGTCGCGGTGGACTTGGCCGTCGCGGTGGACTTGGCCGGGGTGGTGGACTTGGCCGTGGCCTCGGTCTTCGCGGGCGTTGCCGTCGACTTCCGCGTCCGCCCCTTGGCCGGAGCCTCCGTCTCTGCGGCCTTGGCCGCATCGGCCGCCTTGGTCTGGGCGGCGAGCTTGTCGGCCAGCGCCTTGTCGGTGGCAGCCTGTGCCGCGGCCTCCTTCTCGGCCTTCGCGCGCGCCTTGCGCTCTTCCGCCTCTGCCTTCTCGGCATCCTCGGCGGCGCTGCGGCCGTTCAGGCTGATCTCCGAGATGCGCAGGATCGTCAGATCGGCCCGATGGCCCTTCTTCACGCGACGGCGGGCCTTGGGCTTGTACTTGAAGACGACGATCTTCTCGCCGCGGTCCTGGCGGAGGACGTCCGCACGGACCAGGGCGCCGCTCACCATCGGGGCGCCGATCGAAGCCTCGTCACCGTCCGCCACGAGCAGGACGCGCTCGAGCTCGATGCTGGTACCCGGTTCGACATCCATGCGGTCCACCTGGATCTCGGACCCGAGCTCCACCCGGTACTGCTTCCCGCCCATTTCGATGACTGCGTACATGGTTCCCCGAGGGTGACTGTCTGTTCGGTGAGCGAGCCACTCGCGGGGCATGGCGCAGCGCGATGCCGGGACGCTGAGGGCGCGGAA
>JACCXQ010000176.1 GCA_013696945.1 Chloroflexota bacterium
AGGCACTTGTAGCAACTGCCGTTGCGGACCATGATCGAGCCGCATTCGGCGCACGAGGGTGAGTCGGCGCTGACGCTGAACGCGACCTTGGTAGTGGCGCCGAGCGACGCGGTGATCGCCGCAATCGCCGTGGCGGCCGCCGCGCCACCGTTGCCATTGCCATTGCCATTCCCGTTCGCGTGTCCGTTGCCAAGGACTGCGAGTGGCGCGGCCGGCTCGGCAGCCTTCGCCGAGGACTGAGCCTCGGTCCTGGGCTCGGTGGCGACAGCGGTCGTGTCGGTGTCAGCGGAGGAGTCGGCGGAGGGAGGGGTCGCCGACTGGCGAAGCGAATGGGGATCCCCGGTCGCGCCGCCGGACGAAGGTGCATCGCCACTGGCCGGGGTCCCAAGCGGAGCGTGAGCGGAGCCAGCGGACGACCCCGACCCCCCGCCGACGGCATCAGCGGCTTGCTGCGGCTCCCCGGCGGTCGCCACGTCGTCGCGGGTGATGATGCCCAGCGCGTCGCGCTCGTCCTTGGAGAGGAAGCGCGAACCCATCCACCGGAACACGTAGTCCACGATCGACTTGGCGATGGGGATCTCCTGGTTGCCGGTGAACCCGGCCGGCTCGAACCGGCTGTGCGCGAACTTGTTGACCAGGTCGCGCAGCGGCACGCCGTACTGGAGCGCGATCGACGTCATCGTGGCCAGCGAGTCCATCAGCCCGCTGACGGTCGACCCCTCCTTGGCCATCTTCAGGAAGATCTCGCCGGGCTGCCCGTCGGGGTAGAGCCCGACCGTGATGTAGCCCTCGTGGCCCGAGACCTGGAACTTGTGCGTCAGCGCGCGACGCTCATCCGGCAGCCGGCGTCGGTACGGCTTGGGCTCCCCAGTGAGTCCTGCCGACACCGACGCCAGCGCTGCCGCGGCTTGTGCAGCTTCGGCCCCCGCTCCCGAGTCCTTCTTCTTGCCCGTCGAGAGCGGCTGCGACCGCTTCGACCCATCCCGATAGATGGCGATCGCCTTCAGCCCGAGCTTCCAGCCCTGGAGGTAGACGTCCTCGATGTCAACCGGCGTTGCCGCCTCCGGCATGTTCACGGTCTTGCTGATGGCACCCGACAGGAACGGCTGGGTGGCGCCCATCATCCGGACGTGGCCCATGTAGTGGATCGAGCGCTCGCCGTTGACCGGCTTGAAGGCGCAGTCGAAGACGGGCAGGTGCTCCGGCTTGAGGCCGGGCGCGCCCTCGATCGTCTCCCGCTCGTCGATGTACTTGACGATCTCCACGACCTGCTGCGGGCTGTAGCCCAGCTTGCGCAGAGCGGCCGGAACGGTCTGGTTGACGATCTTGAGGAAGCCCTCGCCGACGAGCTTCTTGTACTTGATGAGCGCGATGTCGGGCTCGATGCCGGTCGTATCACAGTCCATATAAAACGCGATAGTCCCAGTTGGCGCGAGGACGCTGACCTGGGAATTTCGGTACCCGTGCTGCGTGCCCAGCTCGAGCGCCTCATCCCAGGTCAAGCGCGCTGCACCGACAAGCTCGGCTGGGACATCGCGATCGGAGATCGCATATGCCGCCTGCCGATGCTTGCTGATGACCCTAAGGAAGGGTTTCTCGTTCTTGGCGTAATCCGCGAACGGTCCACCATGGTCGCGGGCGACCTCTGCTGACTGCCGATAGGACGCGCCGGTCATGATCGCTGTGATCGCGGCCGCGTACGCCCGTCCCTCGTCCGAGTCATATGCCAAGCCGCGGCTCATCAACAGGGCGCCGAGATTCGCATACCCGATGCCGAGTGGTCGGAAGAGGTGTGAGTTGCGCTCGATCCGGGGGGTGGGGTAGGAAGCGTTGTCGACCAGGATTTCCTGGGCCGTGATGGTGATCTTGCATCCGAATCGGAATGCCTCGGCGTCGAACTCGCCGTCGTCCCGCACGAACTTCATCAGGTTCAGCGATGCCAGGTTGCAGGCCGTGTCATTCAAGAACATGTATTCCGAGCACGGGTTACTGGCGTAGATCCTGTCGGACGCCGCGCAGGTATGCCAGTCGTTGATGGTCGTGTCGTACTGGATGCCGGGGTCGCCGCAGATGTGCGCCGCCTCGGCCATCTTGCGGAAGATCTCCCGCGCCTTGTGGGTCTCCACCGGCTGGCCCGTCGTGACCTCGTGGGTCGTCCAGTCGGCGTCTGCTTCCACTGCCTTCATGAAGGCGTCGCTGACGCGCACCGAGTGATTGGCGTTCTGGAAGAAGATCGAGCCGTAGGCCTCCCCGGTGAAGGAGCCGTCGTAACCGGCGTCGATGAGCGCCCAGGCCTTCTTCTCCTCACTGGCCTTCGAGTCGATGAAGTCCAGGACATCCGGGTGATCAGCGTCGAGGATGACCATCTTGGCCGCGCGTCGGGTCTTGCCGCCAGATTTCACGACGCCCGCGAATGCGTCGAAGCCCTTCATGAAGGAGACCGGGCCCGATGCGATGCCGCCGCCCGACATCCGCTCCTTCGAGCCGCGCAGGGTCGACAGGTTGACGCCCGCGCCGGACCCGTACTTGAAGAGCATCGCCTCCGTCTTGGCGAGGTCCATGATCGAGCCCATGTTGTCGTCGACCGAGTTGATGAAGCAGTTGTGGACCGCGACGTTGTTCGAGA
>JACCXQ010000257.1 GCA_013696945.1 Chloroflexota bacterium
GTGCCCGGCCTTGCGAAGCCCGCCAACCCGACACGGCCTCCTCCAGCCGCGCGATCGCCTCGCGACGGCCCTCATCGACGAGCACCACGATCTCGCTCATGCTCCCGGCAGCGCGCTCGGCGCCTCCACGCGGTGATCGCTCGGCGCAGCGCGGGGCCGCGCGACGACGAGCACGCCACCCACCGTCAGCTGGCCAGCGGCCGCAGCGAGCACCGCGCCGCCGATCCCCATCGTGGGCGCGAGCATGACGGTGCCGAACAGCGTGACGCCGATGCCCCCTACGTTCGCAAGGACCACGGTCCGCTCGCGCCCGTCGCGGTACGCTCGATAGACGAGGGGGAGATACGCGAAGACCGGCAGCGTCGCCAGCCACGCGGCGATCAGGACGCTCGGTGGCAGCTCGATCCCGTAGAGCCACACGAGGACCAACCACGCGCCGACGATCCCCGACGCGGTGAGCGGCACGCCAACGACGATCAGTCGAGCTGCGATGCGATCCCCGATGCGCCCGCCCGCTCGGTACAGCACCGGCAGCACGGGCGCGATGACGGCCGGCGCGAGCGCCTGGATGAGCAGCACAAGACCGGTGAGCACCTGGTAGCGCCCCAGGTCCGCCGCCGAGAGCAGCGCCGCCACGACGTACAGATCGATGCGCGACCCCAGCGCGCCGCTGAACGTCAGCGCGAAGAACGGCACGCACCGGCGCAGCTCCGCGATGTCGAACCGGCCGATCCACGCCCATGGCTTGAACAGCCCGAACGCCACGACCGTCGCCGCGGCACGACCGAGGGCGATGACGGCGAACACGACGACGAGCCCATCGACACCCAGCGCCGGCCCGATCCCGAGTACGGCACCCACCGTGGCGGCCGTCGCCGCGAGCTCCAGCCCGACCGCGAACCCGAAGCGACGCCGATAGGCGACGAGAGCCTCGTGCGAGCGCGCCACGTAAAGCGCGACCAGCCACGCCGTCATCCACGCGGCCCGGTCGGGTGGCACGCCGGCGGCCAGGAAGGTCACCGGCCCGAACGCCAGCAAGACTGCCCGGCTCGTGACGCTGGTCTGCCAGGTCGCTCGGATCGATGCTGGATCGCGACTGAACGCCCGCACCAGTGCATCGCGGCTACCGAGGTCCGCGATCTGCGCCGTGAGCTGCACGAGGAGCATCGCGCCCACGAGACCGCCCCACGTCTCGACACCCGCCACGCGCACAGCTGCCAGCGACACGAGGGCACCCGTGGCGGGGAGCGCGAGCCCGTTCCCGACGCTCCAGGCCGTTCGTGCCAGGCGGCCGCGCGTCACGCCCGATCCTGCGCGACTAGAAGCCGGACGTCTCGGGTCGACGGTAGGGGAGCAGGCGTTGCAGCGCACGAAGCTCGACGGGGTGCGCGTAGACCCCCAACCGATAGCGCCACGCGGCGGCGACCTGGAGGATCCTCCGCCGAGCGGGCGTGATTCCGAGGTCGGTCGCCGTCGGGTAACGGGCGTTGAGCACCCACTCGAACTCCTTGAGCCGCCGGCGCAGTGGATCCTTCAGCCAGGGCATCACGGCACTCCGCCGCTGCGCGAACTCCTGCCAGTCGTCGCTCACCCAGCCGGCCAGGGTCTCCGGGAACGCGAATCCTTCCGCCTTCGCCTGCTCGTAGAGCTCGCCTGACAGAGGCACGGGCGTGTAGAGGTAGAGGATCACCTCGGTCGCGGGATTGACCTCCTTGACGCGCCGGATGAAGGCCATCGTCGATTCGGCATCCGCCTCCGGGTCGGGCGGATTGCCCATCACGAACGACATCTCAGGCACGATCCCGTAGCCGCGCATCTTGGCGGCGATCTCGAGCGTCTTCGCGGTGGACGCCGTGCCGCCCTTGTTCATCCGCTTGAGCGTCTCGTCGCTGCCCGATTCGGCGCCCAAAAACACCATGCGCAGGCCGCTGTCGCGCATCAGCTCCCACGTCCGGTCGGAGTAGCGGAGCATGGTGTCGATGCGCGACTCTCCCCACCAGCCGATCCCGAGCGGCTTGATGCGCTCGGCGAACTCGGCCGTGCGCGCTTCGTGGACGAAGAAGTTGTTGTCGTAGAACTCGACCGCGTCGACGCCCCACTCGCGGACGAGCCGCTCGGTCACGGCCGCCGTCCGCTCCGCTGATTGCGACAGCCAGCGACCACCGACCATGTTCACGACCGCGCAGAAGTTGCAGAAGAAGGGGCAGCCGTAAGACGAGTGGTGCGCGATCGTCCGCGCGCCCATGAACGTCCGGCGCGGGTAGCGCGCCATGTCCACGGCGTGGTACGGGAAGTCGGGCAGCTCGTTGGGGTGCGGGATGTGGGCCGTGCCCGTCGTTCGTATCGATCCGTCGGCCGCGTCGCGAAACGCCAGCCCCGGCAGGTCTTGGGGGTCCTTGCCCGCGCGCAGCCGCTGGACGAGCTCGACGAAGGTGCGCTCGCCGTGTCCGCGGATGACCCAGTCGACTGCCGGCTCGCGAAGGCACACCTCGAAGTGCTGGGTCGGGAAATAGCCGCCCCACACGACGGTCAGTCCGGGGTGCCGGGCCTTGAGTCTGGGCAGCAGCGCCGTCGCGTCGGCCAGTTGCGGGCCTGGCATGACGGTCACGCCGAGGATGTCGGCGCCCTGGTCACGGACCGCCCGCTCGATCGCCGCCTCGGGGTCGCGCTCGAGGTTCCCGTCGACGATGACGTACGGCTCGATGCCCTCCAGCACCGCGCCGAGGGCGAGCAGCGACATCGGCAGGACCGGCTTGCGGCCCGCGCTGCTCGGTGGGTTGTAGAGCACGATCATCGGCCGCTCCATGATAGGCAGATGGGCCCGCCGTCCCCGACGCTCCGCCGGATCGGGACGGGCGTCGCCGCGAAGTTCACCTCCGACGTCATCGGGCGGTTGCTCCTCTTCGCGCTCTTCGTGGTCGCTGCACGGCTGCTGACCAATGCCGACCTGGGAAGGTACGCCTTCGCCCTGGCGGTCGGACTCATCGTCCTGCCACTCGCTGACGGGGGCCTCCAACTCACTCTTCTCCGCCACCTGACGGCCGAATCCCCGGACGGAGGCGGACGACCGATGGGTGCGGCACTGGCCGCGCGGACGGTGGCGGCGGTGCCACTCGGGATGCTGGGAGCGCTGGCTGCGGCCGCGGCGGGCGACGGGTTCGCGAGCGGCGTCGCGCTCGCGGCGATCGTCGTGGCGCAGGTCGCGAGTGGCTACGGCGAGCTGTGGCTCCAGGCGGCACGTGCCCGCGGACGCCTCGACCTCGAGGCGATCAGCGGCCTGGGCTCGCGTGCCTTGCTGGCGGTGTCGGGGATCGCGATGCTCGTCGCCGGTGGCGGGCTCGCGGGTCTGGCCATCGCGTACGCGGCCGCGTCGGTCGGTGGGCTGGTCATCGCGACGGCGGTCGGTGCGCGGTTCACGAGTGTCATGCGACCCGCGTCGTGGCGCTCGGTGGGGAGTGCGCTGCGCGAGGCGGCTCCGATCGGCGCGGCCGGCGTGCTCTCACTGCTCATGTTCCGCGTCGACGTGCTGCTGCTCGAGTGGCTGCGCGGCCCCGAGACGGTGGGCATCTACAGCGTGGCGTTCCGGTTCTTCGAGGCGTCCCTGATCCTGCCCGTGGCGGTCATGGCGGCCGGGTTCCCGGCGCTCGTCCGAGCGGCGGCGGACCAAGGTCGCTTCTGGCGGGCCACGCGACGGATCGGCGCGGCTCTCCTCGTGACCGGGTTTGGTGTAGCCGCCGCGGGATGGGTGGTCGGGCCGGGGGTCGTTCGTGTGGCGTTCGGGGATGGGTTCGTGGCCTCAGGCGACCTGCTGCGCCTGCTCGTGCTGGGGATCCCGGTCATGTACCTCAACTCGCTGCTGACGCAGGCGCTGGTCGCCGTCGGGCGGCCCTGGCTGCTGGCGGGCGCGATGGGGCTCGCCCTCGTGGCGAACGTCTCGGTCGACCTTGCGCTGATCCCCGCCCAGGGCGCGAGCGGCGCCGCGATCGGGACGGTCGTGGCCGAACTCGCGCTGCTGGTCGGATGCGTCGTGGGGCTTGGGATCGTGAGGCGCGGGCCAGTGGCTCCGGCGGGCGAGGATGCCCCAGGCGATGGCGCACGGGATCGTGATGACGAGTGACGGCGCCTCCAGCGATGGCGAGCACGATCGAGGGAGTCCATCCTCCCGACGCCACCGTGACCAGCCACGCGAGGGCCGCTGCGGCGGTTCCGACGACGAGCCCGGCCTGGGCGCCCTCCACACGTGTGATCCGGTCGGGCCGCGGATCGACGATCAGCGCACGGACGATCAGCGCACGCATGCCGCTCCTGCGCGACCTACTCGTCGCGCCACCCTTCCTTACGCGCCAGGTTCTCCACGGCGAACCTACCGACCACGGACCTTGGCCAGTCGACAGCGGGATACGCCCGCGGTGCGCCCTCGCGCCCGCTCGCCGGTCGGCACGTCCCCCGGGATGACCGATTCGGCTCGGGTAGCCGCGGGCGAGCCCCGATCACTGGCCACGGGGTCGGTTCCTTCGTCGATAGGTACGTGGTGACGAACACGCCGATCGCTGTGCCTCTTGCTAGTCTTTAGTAGCAAGTATGCGCCTCAGGAGCCCACCTCGTAGAGCCGATAGTTCGCCTCCTCCGCGATGAGCGTGACTCCGGGCACGGACCGCAGCACCTCGAACGCCCGACCGGGTGGCTCGTCCGCCCACTGGCCCTCGAGCCCGTCGCGCGGGACGATCAGGTAGGTCGGCCGGTCGTCGTCAACGAGCGACACGACGCTGCCCGGCGTCTGATCGTACAGCTCGATGGCGCCAACGCCGTCGTGTCGCAGGGCGAGGGTCGCCCCGAAGCTGATGACACGACTGCCGGCCGGGACCCCCGCGTAGAGCCGGCGGATCGCCGCGACGTCCGCCTGCTGGCGCTCGATGAACGAATCGGTGAACCGAAGTGCCGTCAGCGCCGACACGGCGAGCGCGAACGCGATCACGGCAAGGACCGTCAGCCGACCGACCAGCGCCCTCTGGGACGGCATCCGGCCGAACACATCCAGGATCGCGACTGCCCCGACGGCGGCCAGGATCGCGAGGGGTGGCAGGGCGGCGAGGGTGAACCGGGTGTTCTGCGTCGTATCGCCCGCCAGGAACCCCAGGACGAGAAGTGGCCACCCGATGAGCACCGCCGTGGTCGTCAACCGAGGCCGCCGCACCACTACCATGAGCCCAAAGACCGCCGCGACCGCGATGACCGGCCCCAGGTAGTAGAGCTGAGCCGGCTGGAGCAGGTAGAAGAGGCCCATCGGCAGGTCGAAGTCGAAGCGGCCGTCGGCATTCACGAAGCTCGAGCGGATCGCGTTGGCCGGATCCCACGGGTGCGATGCGAACTGGATCGAGAAGGGGACCGGTCGCCCGGCGCCGAGAGCGGCGGCCATCGGGATGAGCATCGGGGCGAGGACGAGCAGCGCGGCGATCGCGGCCCCAAAGATGTGCATCGGGCGGCGACGCGCGGCCACCGACCCGATGGCCGCGAGCGGAACCGCCACGAGGGCATAGACCCAGCGCACTTCGATGGCGAACGCGACCGCGCCGGCCGCCAGCAGCGCCCATCGTCCGCTGCCGGTCCGGACGTAGCGGATCGCCGCCCAGGCGCCGAAGGTGGCAAAGGCAAGGCCAGTGGTGTCGGACATGACCACCGCGCTCGACTGCCAGAGGTGCGGGGTGAGCGCGGTGACCAGACCAGCCAGCAGCGCCAGGCCGATCATCGCGCGAGACCCGGGCCTCGCGAGGTCAAGCTCGCGGGCCAGCAGCATGGTGGCGAGCGGCACGGATGCACCCGCCGTCAGACTCACCGCCTGTCCCGCCAGGGAGCCGGTCCCCGCGATGAGCGATGCGAGCGCGACAAGCAGCGGGAAGCCCGGCGGCCACGTGAAGTCGGGCGGCAGCCGCAGCTGGAGGAGCGCCTCGCGCAGCGGTCCGGTCGCGTATGCCTGGTAGAAGAACGAGTCCTGGCCGTAGAGCCCGTTGAAGCCGCGTGCGATGACCGGAAGGACGACCGGGAAGGCCACGACCAGGGTCGCCAGGGCGCCGAGCGCAAGCACCCGCAGATCGCTCGAACGCAGTCGAGGCGTGCTCATCGGGCGAGCGTATCTCGCGCCTGCCA
>JACCXQ010000269.1 GCA_013696945.1 Chloroflexota bacterium
GCCGTCAGCCTGGCGACGTCCTGACCGATCTGGTCGGCACAGGTGTCGCCCGCTCGGTCTCGGTCCACTCGACGCCCTGTTGCGCGGCACACGACTCCAACTAGCTGGCCCGGTCCGAGACCCATCGCTTTGCGATGGTCCACCGTGCACGGGATCCGGGTGAATCTGGAAATGCAAGGTGATCGGCGCTGGATGCCAAGATAAGGATCGAAACCACAGCGGCACCTATGAGAAGCCGAACTGGAAACGGGGCAGGCGGTACCGCGGCCAGAGCGAGTCCGATTGACGCGACGGCAAGATTGCGCCCGACCAACCGCCATGAGGTCACAGCCGAGTTCGATCCAGCGCAGCCACACGGATGCCGGTGGCCGCCGACCAGATCCACCGCCATGACCACACCGAAGCCAGCCAGCAACCCCGCACAGACAACGAGCGAGACCTCGGGGAACGGTGAAATCACGAGCAGAGCGGCGATGATCCCTTCCGCCGATATCAGGGCGTGCGCCAGCCGGGGGCTAACCACGACGGTATGAGTCGGTAGGCGGAAAGGGTGTTCGCTGTCCCTTCTCTGTCCAGGGCCTTCGGAACGCCGAAGCGGCGAACCATGCCGCGACGATCGCAGCAAATACCGCTTGGGCGCCTGAAGTGATCTCCTCGGCCCTCACGGCGAAGGTCCGAGCACCGCATCTAGCGACCCCTCCCAGAGCACGGAGACGTCATCCTGGATCGTATCGGGTGCGCCGCTGCCCCGGGATCCCAGCAGGAGCAGCCGATCGCCCAGCACGAAGACGCGGTAAAGGCCGATGACAGGCTCGCTCCCCAAGGCCTCGTCCAAAGCGATCGAATCCCAGGAAAGGCCGTCCGCCGATGTCCAGATGCGCGGCCGCGAAGATCCGACCTTGGTCGTGGTGCGAGGAACGCCTTCGCCACCCACGGCGATGAGCGTGGAGCCATCGCTCGCTACCGAGCTCATGGTGACGATGCCGGAACCCCCCAGCACGGCCTCGTCATGGGGCACGCGCTGCCAGCGTCGGCCGGTCTCCGATGTCCAGACGGCAGCGTCCCAGTCGTCGTCCAGCGCCGATGTGCCGACCGCCATCAGCCCCGTCGCGGCCTCCACCACGTCGAAGATGTTCTGATCGCCCGGTTCCGCAAGTCCCTGCTCCTGCGCTCTCTGCCAGGCACGTCCGTCCGGGGAAGTCCAGACGACCGGATCGGTGTCGCCCTCCAGATCCCGGGACCCGACCGCGACGAAGCCATCGCTCGTGGCTGTGATGCCCATTGCCGCTGTCGCAGGAGCGTCGACGCCCGGCAGGTCCGCTCCCTGCCACCGTTCGCCGTCCATCGACCACCAGACGCGAGGAACCGCGCCATCGAGCGCCGTTCCGGCCGCGACGAGCAAGCCGTCCCGCTCGGAGAGTCCGTATGCCACGCCGTCGAGCCCACGGTCCGCTCCGTCGTACACGCCCCACGACGATCCATCGTCGGAGAGCCAGAGCGTCGAGCGCACCGGGCCAGGGCCCTCGGTGCCCAATGCTGCGTAGCCCTCTCCGAAGCGTTCCACGGCCAGGATGCGCTGATCCAGATCGTTGTCGCTACACGGGAGTTCGTGGTCGAGCCCGAACCGCATCACGTTGGTGTCAAGGACCCATCCCTCGCCTGGCGATGCCGTCCACACGGCAGCGTCTCGGCAGAGGTTCGCCCGGAGGCTTCCTACCGCGAGCCACGGGTCATCGGTCAGGATGAGGTCTGACACCGAGGCGAGCCCGGCTCCATCGCCGGGGAACTCGAGGTCGGTCCAGACAGGGGCGGTGCTCTGGACCGGTCGAGCCGTAGAGACTGATCCGGCCGGGGAGGCCGAGCGGGCCTGATGAGACGCTGTAGCGACCGACTCCGTCCGGGACGCCGTCGGCGGCGCCGCTGAGGCGCAGCCGCCGATCAGCGCCACCGCGGCGGTGACCAACGCCAAGCCGTTCCGGGAGAGAAGCATCATGGCTCGGGATCGGATGGGCATTGGACAGGACCCTTGCACTGTGTGGTCGTACAGCTCCGTTTCTTACAGAC
>JACCXQ010000293.1 GCA_013696945.1 Chloroflexota bacterium
GCGTGGAAGAGGTCCTGCACCCAGTAGACCATCGAGTGGGCCATCACATTGGCAGTCATCTCGAGCTGCTTCTGGCTGATCTTCTTGCGCGCCGGGTCGTCTGACACATAGGCGAGCGTGGTCCCGAACGCGAGCGAGTGGAGGAATACGGCGATGAACGGCTCGACGCCTTCCGCACGCCGTTCCTCGAAGCGAGCCCGGGTGTGCTCGATGACCTCCCGACGCTTCTCTTCGTCGGCGGCGTTGACGTTGTGGAAATGGACGGGGACGCCATGCGCCGCACAGCGCTCACGCGTCTCGTTGGCGGTGGCCACCGTCCCGCGCAGGTCAAGGTGCACCCCGACGATGGGATAGCCCTCGCGGGCGAGCGCCTCGGAGCAGGCGGCCCCGAAACCACTACTTGCGCCGAGCACCATGGCCCAGCGCTCGCGGCGATCGGTGGCTGTGTCGGTCATCGGCGCGAGTTTACCGGGCTCGCTTGGTAGGCTGGGCCGGATGGACATCCGGCCCATGCGGACGCTCTGGCTGCTGTCGGTCGCCCATGCCATCAACCATGCCCAGGCGGTCCTGCTGCCGCTCGTCTTCCTCGCGATCATCAAGGAATTCGGCGTCAGCATCGCGACCATCGCCTTCCTCGCGGCCGCCGGTAGCTTCCTGTCCGGGACGGTCCAGCTGTCGTACTCCTGGCTGACGCGCTACGCCTCCCGGCGCAATCTCCTCGCGCTGGGCAACCTGGTCTTCGGCGGCGGCATGGTCGCCCAGGCCATCGCCCCCGGCTTCGGCGGATTCGCCGTCGCCAACGTCGTTTCGAAGCTCGGCGCCTCGCAGCAGCACCCGGTCGGCAACGGCCTCATCGCCGAGCAGTTCCCGCCGGAACGACGGGGCATGGCCATCAGCGCGCACATCGCGGGCGGTAACGTGGGGACGATCGCCGTGCCGCTCATCGGCGCGTGGCTCATCGCCGGGCTCGGCTGGCGCTGGACGGTGGTCCTCTTCGGGGTACCGGCCATCCTCATCGGGCTTGCGATGTATGCGCTCATCCGCGAATCGGGCACCGACCGCGCCGCTGCCCTGGCCGCGGGGAACCTCCGTCACGCCTTCGCCAACGTGCTGCGCGATCGGGACCTCCGGTTCATCTACCTCTCGTCGGTACTGGGTGGCGGCGGGCGTGGGCTCGGGGTGCTCAACCTGTTCGTGCCGGCGTACCTGCTGCTGGTCATCGGCATAGACGAGGGCACGGTCGCGCTCATGTACACGGTCCTCGTGGCGGGAAGCGTGCCCGGGCCGCTCGTCGCGGGATGGCTCTCCGACCATGTCGGGCGGAAGCCGCTGATCCTCGTCGCATATGCGGGCGGCGCTATCTCGCTCGTGGCGTTCGTGCTGGCCGGCACGTCCGTCCCGCTCCTGTGGCTCGGGATCGTCGGACTGTCGGCCTTCAACTTCGTCGAGAGCCCGCAGCTCCAGGCGCTCATGGCCGACATCGCGGCGCCCGCCGTGCGCGACGCATCCTTCTCGGTCTACTTCACGCTCGCGTTCGGCGTCGGGTCGCTCTGGACAGCGCTGTACGGCGCCGTCCTCGGCGCGCGCGGCGAGGCGGCGGGGCTGCCCATCGTCTTCCTCGTCATGGCCGTTTCGTTCGTCGCCGCGGCCATCGCGGTCGTGCCGGTGCGCGCCGAGGAACGCGTCGCTGCCCAGCGGATAGCCGACGGCGCGGACCACACCGCCGACACGGCCGAGGGGACGGCGTGACCGGTGAGGCTCCCGAGGCTGCGGTCGAGGGCCAAGGCGAGTCGCGCCCGGATCCGCTCGGCCAGGTCTTCTCCCTGGCGGACTTCGAGCCTCTCGCCGAGGCGCTCATGGACCGCGCCGCGTTCGACTACATCGCGGGTGGATCGGGCGCGGAGATCACGCTGCGCGAGAACGTCGACGCCTTCCGACGCCGGCGGCTTCGTCCGCGGGTCCTGGTCGATGTCACCGAGATCGATCTCTCGACCGACGTGCTCGGCACGCGTGTCGCACTGCCCGTAGGCGTCGCTCCGATGGCCTTCCAGCACTTCGCGCACACCGACGCCGAGGCGGCCATGGCGCGCGGAGCTGCTGGTGCCGGTGCGCTCTTCTGCCTGTCGACCATGTCGAGCCTGCCGCTCGAGCAGGTCGCGTTCGCCGCCGATGCGGCCGCCGATGGCCCTCTCGCTACCCACCCGCGCTGGTTCCAACTCTATGTCCACCGCGACCGCGGCCTCTCACGCGATCTGGTCGCGCGGGCCGAGGCGGCCGGCTACACGGCTATCGTCCTGACGGTGGACCTTCCCGTGGCGGGCTACCGCGAGAGCGACATGCGCAACGGCCTGGCATATCCGGAGCGCTTCGGCAACTTCGACGCCGGCCCCACCGGTGGCCGCCCCATCACCGAGGTCATCGCCGGCTTCAACGACCGCGGCCTGACATGGGAGGACGTGGCGTGGCTCCGCGGAGTGACGGCCCTGCCCGTCGTGGTGAAGGGCGTGATGACCGGAGAGGACGCGGTCCGAGCGGTGATCCACGGCGCGGCGGCGGTCTGGGTCTCGAACCACGGCGGGCGCCAGCTCGACCCGGTCCACGCCACGATCGATGTCCTGACGGAGATCGTCGACGTGGTCGAGGGGCGCGTCGAGGTCTACCTTGACAGCGGCGTGCGGCGGGCTCCCGACGTGGTCATGGCACTCGCGATGGGGGCGCGCATGGTGTTCGTGGGCCGGCCGTTCTACTTCGCCCTCGGCGTCGGGGGCGAGGCGGGCGTTCGGCGGGCGTTCGAGCTGCTCACGGCCGAGCTGGGCATCACCATGGCGCTCCTCGGCGCCCCGTCGATAGGCCGCCTTCGTCGGCGGATGGTCGAACCATAGGGAGGCGCGATCGGGTGGACGAGCGCACGAAGTCCGCGGTCGACTGGCTCCTGGCCTCGAAGGAGCCGGCCATCCGGCGCCTGGTCATGACCGACGTCCTCGGTGAGAAGGTCCGTACAGGAGACGACGAGGTGCTCGGCGGCCCGATCGTGCGCGCCCTGCTCGCCGGTCAGCAGGAGGACGGCGGGTTCGGCGGACACCCGTACAAGAAATGGACCGGAGCGCACTGGCGGTTGGTGTCGCTAGCGGAGCTCGGGATCCCGAAGCGGGAAGAACGCGCCGTCCGAGCCCTCGAGACCGTCCTGGCATGGTTGACCGGCAAGAGCCACCGGGACGCGGTCCGGGAGGTCGCGGGGCGGACACGGCGATGCGCATCGCAGGAGGGGAACGCCCTGGCGGTGGCCTCACGACTCGGCGTCGCCGACGACCCGCGCGTGCAGCTCCTCGCCAGCTCCCTCGTGGCGTGGCAATGGCCGGACGGCGGCTGGAACTGCGACGCGCGGCCGCGGGTCACCACCTCGTCGGTGCACGAGTCTCACAGCCCGGCGTGGGGCCTCTGGGAGTACGCCAAAGCGACCGGCGACGCCGACGCCGAGCGGGCGGCGCGACGTGCCGCGGAGTCCTTCCTGGAGCGTCGGATCTTCCGTTCGCGCCGGACGGGAGAGGTGATGCACCGCGACGTCGTGAAGCTCCACTGGCCGCCGTACTGGCACTACGACTTCCTCCGGGCGCTGGTGGTGCTGCGGCGGATGGGTCTTCTGGGCGATCCCCGGGCGGCCGACGCGCTGGACCTGCTCGAGCAGCGGCGCCTGGCCGACGGGCGCTGGCGCGCGGGCGCCTACTGGTGGTCGAAGCCAGGCTCGGCCCGCGCCGCCGAGGTCGTCGACTGGGGTCGCGACGGCCAAAACGAGATGATCACCCTGCACGCGCTGACCGTGCTGCGAACCGCCGGCAGGCTCTGACCGACCGGTCCGGCGGGGACCCTCGTCTATACTGGCCGGCCGGTCGGGGCGTGGCTCAGCTTGGTAGAGCGC
>JACCXQ010000314.1 GCA_013696945.1 Chloroflexota bacterium
ATCAGCGAGCTGGAGCCCGGCAGCGCCGTGCGATGAGCGGGGAGTCGCGATGGGATCGCCGGCCGCCGCCGATGGTCGTCGAGCCCGTCACGCTCGATGGGCGGCTGGTGCGGCTCGAGCCACTGTCGCTGCGCCATCTGGACGATCTCTGCGAGTCCGGGCTCGGCGGTGACGTCTTCGGGTGGTACATCGACCCAGTCGAGGACCGCCGTGGCATGCGCGCCTGGATCGAGACAGCGCTGCGCAATGCGGAGACGGGCGCGGAGCTGCCCTTCGCGACCATCGATCGCGCCACGGGCCGCGCGGTCGGCAGCAGCCGCTGCATGAACATCGACCGGATCCACCACCGGCTCGAGATCGGGTCCACATGGGTCGCCCCGCGACTCCGGGGGCGGGGGTTCAACAGCGCTGCGAAGCTGCTCCAGCTGGAGCACGCGTTCGAACGGCTGGGCGGTGTGCGGGTCGAGTTCAAGACGGATTCGCTGAACGAACGGTCGCGGGCGGCGTTGCTCGCGGTCGGGGCGACCTTCGAAGGGATCTTCCGCGACCACATGATCGTCCACGACGGCCGGCTCCGTCACTCGGCGTACTACTCCGTCGTTTCCGCCGAATGGCCGGCCGTGAAGGCCGCGCTGGCGGCGCGCGTCGAACGGCAGTCGGCGCGGGTCTAGCCGACCTCGACGATCCGGTAGCGCACCTCGCCGGCGGGCAGACGGACAGGCACGTCATCGCCGGCGCGCCCGCCCAGCAGCGCCTTCCCGACCGGTGACCGATCAGAGATCCGACCGGACTGCGGGTCGGCCTCGGTCGAACCGACGAGCTCGAAGGTCCGCTGCTCGCCGTCGACCTCGACCAGGACGCGCGACCCCAGGCGGACCTCGGGGGAGCCCGTGGCCTCGATGACCACGGCGCTCCCGATGAGCGCCTCGACCGACCTGATGCGACCTTCGAGGAACGACTGTTCGTTGCGTGCCGCCTCGTAGTCGGCGTTCTCCCGCAGGTCCCCCAGTGCGCGCGCCGCGGCGACGCGACGGATGACCTCCGGTCGCTGGACGGTGCGCAACTCCTCGAGCTCCGCCTCGAGCCTCGCGAGGCCGTCCGCCGAGACGTGGGTCCGTTCTCCCGCGTGCCCGGGTGCCGACGTGACCGTCCGGCGGCGACTCGATGGTGTCGCAGGCGCGCGCGATGCACGCGGTGCGCGGGCGGCGGTCGCCTTGGCGCGCCGCTTCGCGGAGGCGTCGCGCGCCGCCATCTCGGGGTCCGCGTCGGCATCGACGAGCGCACCGGTGATGCCGTGCGGCCGCCGCTCCCCTGTGACGGTCTCGAGGTTTCCGAACGGGAGTACGGGACTGCCGTCGGGAAGGGCGCCCGCCAACGGGGCCGCCGCTTCGGCGAATGCCGATAGCAGCGCGTCCGTGTACTCCTCGACCGCGTCGGTTCGCGCCCACCAGACGCGCCATCTGGGCTCCTCGCGCAGGGTGCGGAGCCAGTGCGCGCCGGCGTAGGGCCGGCGGACGCCGAGTGGCGTCGAGAGCTGGGCGGCGATGCGCCCGGCGATCGAGCGCGGTGCGGCGCCGATGAAGAGGACCGGCGTGTCGGGGATCCAGAACGAGGCCAGCCGGCGAGCGAGGTCGGTCGCCTCCGGTCTTGCGCCGTCAAGGCGCAGCTCCCTTGCGCGGTCGAGCCACTCGCGGATCGCGGCGTGGTCGAGCGGCGCCTCCGGGGAGGGCGCCACCGTTTCGATGACGTACACGCCGGGCCCGCGCTGCGGGACCGGATCGGTCCAGCGGACGGGACCGTCGATCATCAGGTCGAGGGCGCGGAGGAGCGTTTGCGCGGATGGTCCCTGGGGCACCTTCCTAGGGTGCCACACTGATACGCCGACGTGGCACGTGACGGGTCAAGGCCCATCTCGCTAGACTCGCCCGGCCGCCGCGCCCCGCCCGGCCGCCGCGCACACCGGAGGATCCGTGCCCCACACGGCCACGCCACCACCCCAGGCATCGGCCCGCGACCTGCTCACCCAGGATGAGGCGACGGCGCGCGTCGCGCGCGTCGGTGACGTCTCGTACGACCTGGCGTTCGACCTGCGCGCCGGCGACTCACTCTATGGCGGCGATTGCACGATCGCCTTCTCCCTTGACGGGACGACAGAGCCGCTCTTCCTCGACTTCCGCGGCGGGTCGATCAGCAGCCTCAGCGTCAATGGCCGGGCCGTCGACGTCGAACGGGACGCCGAGCGGATCGACCTTGTGCCCTCGCTCCTCGAGTCACGGATGACCGTGCGGATCCGCTACGAGAACGAGTTCGACACGACGGGCGACGGCTTCCATCGCTTCATCGACCCCGAGGATGGCCTCGAATACGCCTACTCGAACTTCCAGCCGTTCTCCGCGCACCGCCTCTTCCCGTGCTTCGACCAGCCCGACATCAAGGCGACATACGGCTTGGTCGTCGACGCCCCCGCCGACTGGCTGGTGGTGAGCGCCGAGCGGGAGGTCGGCAGTGAGCCGCTGGCCGACGGCCGGCTGCGCCATCGATTCGCGCGCACACCGGCGTTCAGCACGTACCTCCTGGCGCTCGTGGTGGGTCCGTTCCACGTCATCCGCACGACCCGCCCGGACGGGATCGAGCTGGGCCTGATGTGCCGGCGCTCGATGGCCCGCTACCTCGAGCCCGATGCAGCCGAGATCCTCGAGGTCACGGGGCAGGGGTTCGACTTCTTCGCAGGACTCTTCGGCACGCCGTACCCGTTCGCGAAGTACGACCAGCTGTTCGTTCCCGAGTTCAACGTCGGCGCCATGGAGAACGTGGGGGCAGTGACGTTCACCGAGAACTTCATCTTCCGTGACCCGCCGACGGACAGCCAGCGCCAGACCCGCGCGGAGGTAGTGCTCCACGAGCTGGCCCACATGTGGTTCGGCAACCTGGTGACCATGCGCTGGTGGAACGACCTGTGGCTCAACGAGTCGTTCGCTTCGTACGTGTCGTACCTCGCGTTGACCGAGGCGACCCGCTTTCGCGGCGCATGGAAGGCCTTTGCGACGCAGCTGAAGCGCTGGGCTTACCGCCAGGACCAGTTGGTCACGACGCATCCCATCTCGGGCGAGGCGCCCGACACCGACAGCGCGTTCCTCAACTTCGACGGGATCACCTACGGGAAGGGCGCGTCGGTGCTGAAGCAGCTCGTCGCGACCATCGGCCGCGATGGCTTCGCCGAAGGGATGCGGACCTACTTCCGGCGCCATGCGTGGGGGAACGCGACGCTCGCCGACTTCCTCAGTGCGCTCGAGTCCGGGTCGGGCCGCGAGCTGGGCAGCTGGGCCCATCTCTGGCTCGAGACGGCGTCGCTGAACACGATCGCGGCGCGCTGGGATGCGGCCGACGGTCGCATCGAGCGGCTGGAGCTCCACCAGACGGCGCCGCCGGACCATCCGACCCTCCGCCCTCACAGCCTCCAGGTCGGGCTCGTGACCGAGGCGCAGGGAAGGCTGGGCGTGGAGGCGATCCCCGCCTCGGTCTCGACGCAACGAACGGATGTGCCGCAGGCCAAGGGTCGCCCGCGCCCCGTGCTCGTGTTCCCCAACCACGACGATCATGCGTACGCCAAGGTCCAGCTCGACCCCGTCTCGCTCGACTTCGTCCGGCGACGGGTGACGTCGATAGAGGACCCGCTCCTCCGCGAGCTGCTCTGGATGTCGCTCTGGGAGATGGTGCGTGATGGCACGCTCCCATCGACCGAGTACCTGGCGATCGTCCGGGCGCGGATCCCGGCCGAGCCGGACGCGGAGCTCCTCGCGGCGGTGCTGGAGCGCACCCAGGCGACGCTCCGCTGGTATGTCCCCGAGCGCATGCGCGAGCGCGAATCGACGAGCATCGTGCGGCTGGCCCTCGAGGCATTGCCAAGGGCGGCTGGCGCGGACCCCCGGATCATCTGGCGCCGTGCGGCGATCGCTGCCGCTGCGTCTGCGTTCGACCTCGCCCCGCTGCTGGCGATGGCCGATGACCTGGCGGATCAGGACGAGAACGCTGGCTTCGACCAGCGCATGCGCTGGGACCTTGCCGTGAAGGCCGTCGCGCACTCGGTCAGCGGCGCGCAGGACCGGGTCGATGCCGAGTCGGTGCGTGACCCCTCGGATCGCGGCCAGCGCGCCGTCATCCGTGCCGCCGCCGCCCGACCGGACCCCACATCCAAGGCGGAGGCGTGGCGACGCATCCAAGCCGAGGGCTTCGGATCCTTCCACCTGACACGCGCCGCGATGGAGGGTTTCCTCTGGCCGTCGCAGGCTCCCATCCTGGCGCAGTACGGGGAGCGCTTCTTCGACGAGGTCCGCGGCATATTCGAGACGCGGGACCGCTCCTTCGCGACCGCCTATGCCGAGCTGCTATTCCCTTCGCACGTGCCCGATCCGTCGCTCGTCACCCGAGCGCGGGCGCTCCTCGAGGAGCTGCGCACGGACGAGACCCTCCTCCGTCGCGTGCTGCACGAGACGGTCGACGACCTCGAGCGAGCATTGCGGGTCCGCGCCGTGGCGGAAGCGACCGGCTGACCGCGGGGCACCTCAGCCCGTCGGACTGCCCGTGGCCGAATCGCGGCCTCAGCGAGCGGCGGCCCGCCCGCCGGCGC
>JACCXQ010000013.1 GCA_013696945.1 Chloroflexota bacterium
CCGAGCACCGTCCCCAGCCCGACCGCGCCGAGCAGGAGGCCGAGCACGGCAGGAGATCCCAGGTCAGCGGGAGACGAAATGAGCGGAAGCAGGGCGATCATCAGGCCAGTGGCCGTGGCGCCGGAGACGAGCCCAGCCACCGCGACGAGAAGCAGCCGTGGGTGCCCGATGACCTCGCGTAGGGCGACTGAAGTGACCGGAACTTGCTCCGCCCGGGACCTCGCCACGTCGCCGCCCCGCATGGCCACGAGCACGGCGGCGCCGACCGATGCGACCGCACTCGCCAGGAGCGCCACCCGCAGGTCACCCAGCCCGATGAGCGCCGTGGCCACCAGGGGCCCGCCGAAGTAGGCGAGGCGAGCGACCAGCCCGTCGAGCGCGGCCGTCTCCCCGAGTCGCGTGGGCGGAGCGAGGGCGCCGAGAAGTCGGACCCGGCCTTCCGCCGCGAGAGCAGTGAAGACCCCGTAGATCGCGGCACTCACTCCTAGTGCCAGCACGCCCGAGCTTCCGCCGAGCACCGTGAGAGCGACCGCTCCCGCGACGACCGCGCGCCCGACGTCGAGGAGGACCAACGCATTGCCGCCCATCCGGCGTGCGAACGCGCCCCCGGCCAGCAGGATGAGGGGCCGCGGAAGCAGCCGCGCCAGCACCACCAGCGCCACGGCGGGCACGTCGCGCGTCAGCATCCAGGTCGCGCCGATCAGAGCGACCAGGAACACCCAGTCGGCGACGAGCTCCAGGCCCCGGCCAAGCCAGAAGGCGCCATCGCCCGCGCCTTCGCGGATGAGCCGGAATGGGCGGAAGCGGCCCTGCAGCATCGCGACGAGGGTCGGCACGGCGACGATACTAGCGATGCCCTTGACCGAGGCCCGGGTCAGGCACCCGATTCGTGCTCGAGCTGACGCACCCCGCGAAGCCGTCGGTACCACTCCCGCGCGGCCTGCACGCCCGACAGGACCGTCGGACCTACGCGGCCCACGGGCAGCTCCCATCCGCCGACGTAGTACACCTCGCGGCCGCCGAACCCCGACTTGAACTGCGCGATCCCCGCCCTCGGGATCCCCCAGAGGTCGTATTCGCGATACCCCCAGGCGCGGCAGCGCTTGATCGCGTCCCATTTGAGGAGGTAGTTCGCGCGCGTTGCGTTGCCTGCCGCCGTCGTCCCTCCGTAGACGTCCATCACGCGCGGGCCGCATGACATGAGGAACAGCGTTGCCACGGCCTCGCCCGTCTCCTCCGACTCGGCGAAGAGGATGTGCGCCATGCGACGCGGCGCAAGGTGCTCCCACATCTCGTGGAAGGTCTCCTCCGATCGCGGCATGATGCCCTGACGCTCCATCGAGTCGACATGGATGCGGTAGAAGTCGCCGACCCGCGATCCGTCCTCGTCGACGACCGTCCGGATCCCCTGCCGCTCAGATTTGGTGATCGATTGGCGGGTCTTGCGATGGAACTGCGCCCAGACCTCCTCCTCGGGCACGGAGATGTCGACGATGCGCGTGGCGTCCTGCTGGACGCTGGGCACCGGTCGCCAGCCGTTCGCGGTGAGTGCCTCCTCCAGCCCTTCGCCGCGCGGGGCTTCGGGCTCGATGCGCACCGCCGCCAGGCGGCGGGACCGGGCCGCCGCCCGCGCACGATCAGTGAACGCACGCACTGCGCCGGCGTCGAGCGCCGAGGCGCTGACGGGACCACGGGGGGCGTACCCGAGGCCCCAGGGGATGCCGGGGGCGCGGCGGACCAGGAGTTGCGCGCCCACGGGTCCCGCCGGCCCCGCTGCGGCGACCCGCATCGACGACCAGCCATTGGGCTGCTTGATCGCGGCCCAGGCCGTGGCCTGCAGATAGCTCGGCATGGCGGACTCCGCGACGAAGGCATCCCATGCCGCATCGTCCTCGACGAGCCGTCTGGGGGTCACTTCGCTCACGCTGTCGTGCCCGCCGTATCGGGAGCGCCGCCATCGGCCTCATCGCCCGCGTCGGAGGCGGCCTTCTCGCCACCGTCCGCCGGTGCCAGGCCGTGACGCCGTCGCGCGAACCAGACGTACGCCCGTCGAGCGCGGACCAGTGCGTCGCGGAGAAAGGGCAGCATCACCAGGTCCCAGGTCCCGACATAGTCGACACGGCGCCCGCCGAAACCCTGCTTGAAGTACGTGATGCCGGGAGTGGCGAGACCCGACATGTCGTACTCCCTCAGGCCGGCCGCCGCGGACCGGCTGATCGTCTCCCATTCCAACAGGTAGTTCGCACGGGTGCGGGCGCCAGCCTCGGTCATGCCGCTGTAGGGCTGCGCCACGCGACCATCACAGGAAAGCAGGATCTTCACCGCTGCGGGCGTCCCATCGGGAAGCTCGGCGACGAGGAGACGAGCGTCACCGGACGCTGCGAAGAGCTCGTAGATGTGGACGTAGGTGTCCATCGAACGGTGCACGAACCCGCCCCGCCTGGCGGTGGCGACGAGGATCTCGTAGAAGGTCGGGAGGTCCGCCGCCGAGCCATCCCGGACGGTGCATCCATCGCGCCGGGCCTTGTTCACATACCGGCGGGTGGTCGACCGGAGGTCCGCCCAGAGGTCGGCCTGGGAACGGGTCAGGTCGATGACCTGTGTCTCCTCGTACTGGACGGGCTCGGCACGCCGCCACCGGCCCGACACGAAGAGATCCTCGATCCCGGCGACGCTCTCGACGGCGGGATCCGCGGTCACATGGGTCAAACGCTGCCGGCGCGCCATCCGCCGCAGCTCCACGGCGAATGCGTCCAGGCTCGTGGCGTCGAACCGGGTCGCGATAGGCCCGCGCG
>JACCXQ010000090.1 GCA_013696945.1 Chloroflexota bacterium
TCTTCCAGTACCTGGTCGTCACGAAGGATCTCGAGAACAAGCTCCAGACGGGAACGTTCAAGCTCGATGCCACGATGACGCCGGCCCAGATCGTCGACCGCTTGCAGCGACCGCCCGACCCGCCGCCGGCGAAGGTCGTCTTACCCATCCGTGAGGGCTTGCGTATCGAGCAGTACGTGGCGCAGCTCCAGGCTCAGCAGCCCGCCAACGTGGATCCTGCAGAGTTCTATGCGCTCGCGACGGATCCGCCCGCCCGCCTCCGCGAGGACTACCCGTGGATGCGGGTCATCCCCGAGGGTCGCAGCCTCGAGGGCTTCCTGGGTGCGGGCGTCTTCGAGATCGATGCCGACATCGGTGCCGAGGTCCTCTTGCGCCTGCTGCTCGACGACTGGCAGACGACCATCGGCGATGTCTACCTGGCCCAGGCGGAGGAGCAGGGCAAGGACTTCTACGTGATCATGACGCTGGCCAGCCTCGTCGAGAAGGAGGTCGTGCTGGATGAGGAACGAGCGCTCATCGCCGGGGTCTACCAGAACCGGCTTGATGGAAAGCTGAACGGGAACGAGCTGCTGAACGCCGATCCGACGGTCATCTACGCCAAGGACACCATGGAGCTCCGCAAGCTCGAGATCACCGAGTGGCCCGTCTATGTCTTCTGGACACTCACCGGCGCGCCATCGCTCCAGGATTTCCAGGTGACGGAGGATCTTCAGGGCTACCAGACCTACCAGGTCCAGGGGCTACCACCGGGGCCCATCGCGTCACCGGTCGCCCTGTCGGTGGAGGCGGCGATCACTCCGGAGACGGCTTCGGGCAACGTCTTCTTCGTCGCATGCGGCGAGGGCAGCCACCGGTTCGCCACCTCGATCCGCGAGCACAACAACAACGTCGCCGAGTGCCAGGGCTGATCGCCGGGCCGGCCCTCGGGATCCACCCGGCCACGCCACCGACCCAGGAGGATCTCGACCGTTGGCGCGTCGACGACTATGAGGCGCGACCGCGGCGCCTGGCAAGGCTCCGCGAACGGATGGCGGCAGAGGGTGTCGACGCGTACTTCGGGGTGCGTCGCGAGAACACGCGATACGTCAGCGGCTTCGTCCTCGGGGAGGGCGAGGAGAAGATGGCGGGCGTCTCCGGCCAGTTCCTCGTCTCGGCGGACGAGGTGGTCGTCCTTGCCGACTCGCGCTACACGCTCCAGGCGCGCGACGATTGCCCGGCCGCGCGTGTCGAGCCCGTCTACAACGACTTCGCCGAACGCTGGCCAGCACTGCTCTCGAGCCTCGCGCCGGTCGGGGGTGGGGGAGGGGTCCGGCGGGTCGCGATGGAGGCGGGGTTCGTCAGCCACGCGATGTGGGAGCGTCTGGCCCGTGGGGATCCCGGCGTCACGCTCGTTGCGGCCGAGGGCTGGATCGAGCAGCTGCGGCAGGTCAAGGAGCCGGCCGAGGTGGAGCGGATCGCGGCCGCCTGTGCGGTCGCCGATGAGGCGCTCCAGCGGCTGCTGCCGGCCATCCGACCGGGCGTCGCGGAGCATGATCTCGCGCTCCAGCTCGAATGGGAGATGCGCACCAACGGGGCGGAGGCGCTGGCCTTCGACGTGGCGTGTCTGGCCGGCGACCGGGCCGCGTTGCCGCACGGATCACCGGGTTCGCGCGTGGTCCGCGACGGGGAAGTGCTGCTGTTCGACTTCGGGGCACAGGTTGCCGGCTACCGCTCGGACATGACACGGACGCTCTTCGTCGGAGAGCCGTCGCAACGGGACCTGGATGTCTACCAGCTCGTCCTCGATGCCCAGGAAGCGGCTTTCGCGGCGCTCTCTGAGGCGGTCGAGGCAGGCGAGCATCCGACCAACCGCTCGATCGACGCCGCTGCCCGCGAGGTCATCGCGACGGGCGGGCATGGGGAGCATTTCGGACACGGGCTGGGACATGGCATCGGTCTCGCGACCCACGAATCGCCATCGCTCGGCCGGCTGGCGCCAGAAGCGCCACTCCCGTCGCCGACCGTTTTCTCGGTCGAGCCCGGCATCTACCTGGACGACGTGACGGGGGTGCGGATCGAGGACCTCGTCGTGTGCGATCCTGACGCGCGCCGACTCGAGCGACTGACCCGCTTCACCCGCGAGGTCACGGTCGTCGGGTGAGGGTGAGCGATGGCCGCCGACGTCAGGGCGCTGCGCCTTCAGGCGCTGCCGGCACCTCCGCGACGATGCTCTCCCGCCCGATGTCGACGATCACGTCGACCAGGTGCGACCCAGGCTCCATGCCTTCATCTCTGAGGAGCGGGACCGACGCACACAGGCCCTCCGTCCTGGGGCACGCCACTCCCGTCGGTGTGCCCGTCCTCAAGCCGGGCCTCGGCCTATAGCGAGTCTCCAGCACGGCGATGAGGCTCGCCTGGCCGGCCTCCCATGTGCTCAGCAGCGCCACCGTGTTCGGTTCGCTCGCACTCACGTCGACGAGGGCGACCGGTTGACCGGCCTCCAGCTTGAGCAGCGTCATGATCGTGCGTCCGTTCCCCAGATCGTGGAACTGGACGCGGGCCTGGTCGCCCGATCGTTGCACCCACGATGCCGCCAGCGGCCGGTCGCCAAGTCCCGTGGCGCCATCGGGCCCGGGGTACGGGATGAGCCACTTCCGTGCGGTCGACACGAGCGAGAGTGCGTCCTCGAGCGGCAGGTCCGTGTCCGGCACCGCCGACTCCGCCCGGAGAACGAGACTGTCGAGTGCAGGGAGCGCAGTATCCAGCCGGGCGACGACCTGCCAGCCTCGCCGACCACTCGCCGCTGGGCGCTCGTCCTGAACGGACCGCACGACGTACGTGCCGGGACGTGGGATCGCCAGGCCATCGTCGTCTATGACCGGCTGCGCTGCGAACTCGTCATACGCTCCAAGCTGCACGGCCAGACCCGGATCCGGCGCCGCGACGCTCCAACCGTTCTCGTAAACCGTGACGGGTTGGAACGACTCCGGCGAGAGAAAGTCCGTGATACCGCATCCGAATGGTGAGTCGGGCGGCGGCGGGGGACCCTCGATATAGGGCCCGCAACTGGCCACATGGTGGCCGACCCCGACCAACCATCCCTGGACAGCGATCGTGTACCCCGGTGGCACGGCCTCGAGCTCATCCTGGGATCCCGTGTCGAGCGGGAAGAGCGGCCCGGTCGGTCGTGATACCACAGCGCCGACGAGCTCGAGGACCTTGCTTCGCACCGTGAACGCATAGAGGCGTGGCGTCGATGCATCCCAGGCACCGTAGTCGTCCGGGAGCGTCCGCGTGACGACGACGATATCCGTGCCCTCGAGAGAGCCGATGACGCAGCGCTCCTCGGCCAGACTGTCTTCCTCTCTCCAGTCGCAAGGCCCTAGAGCCAGCGGCAGCGTCGGTGTGCAGTCGACACCCGCCGGGGCGTCGCACGTCGCGAACGACCGGGCCTCGGTCTGCACGTAGGCCGCCTTCACGAGGACGGTCCGACCCACCCAGGCCGGATCACCGACCATGGCGACGACCTGTTCGGACGTCAGGACGGAGACCTCGTCGAACTGAGCCGGCGACGGGACCACCGGGGTCGGTTCGTCCGATGCCTGCGGTGCTCCTGAAGGCGCTGAGGTCGTGGCCGCAGGCCCTCCGCCCAGACCCGCCACGAACGTCGCACCGGCCAGCACCAGGACCACGAGCGCCGCCGCCAAGCGTGCCCAGAGGCTCGACCGAGCAGTGCCGACCTGTCCGACGGCGGCCCTGAGCGAGACGGAGCCCACGATCTCATCGCGTCGCTCCGCCGACAGGGTCGCGCGTGCCGCTCGTCTCTCGAGCTGCTCGACGATCCCATCTTCCCCGACCGGCCGGCCGCTCATCGCTCGGCCTCCAGGCCCCGGGCCAGCGCGGCGCGCGCTGTGTGCAGGCGGGACTTCACGGTGCCGACCGGGATGCCAAGCTCGTCCGACAGGGTCTCGAGTTCGGTGCCATCGAGGTGGTGTGCCACGAGGAGTGCGCGCTGATCCACCGTCAGCCCGTCGAACGCGCGGTCGAACGCCTGCGCATCCAGCACGTCGCCCGTCGAGTCGGGCCCGGCGGGCTCCTTGACTCCCGCAAGGTCGAGTGTGCGCACACGAGATCGCCCTCGGCGAATCGTCATGCGGCACGCGTTCCGGACGATCCTGCCAAGCCACGCATCGAACCGGTCGACCTCTCGGAGTTGCGGCATCGCGCGCCAAGCGGCGAGGAACGCTTCCTGCGTGGCGTCTTCTGCATCGGCGGAGTCCCCGAGGATGACGTAGGCGGTCCGGTACACGGCATCGACCTTCCGACGAACGAGGGCATCGAAGGCGTCGCGGTCACCAGCGCGAGCACGCTCTACGAGCGACCGCTCCATCCACCCTCCGTGGCGAGTCCCTGCCTGTCTGATGCATCGTGACCGGGCGAGGTTCATCCCGCAGGTAGAATCGGCCGACCCACCCTTCCGAGGAGAACGACACACCCATGGTCTCGACCGGCGACCTGCGCAAGGGCATCGCCATCGAGCTCGACAACGAGCTCTGGCAGGTCCTCGACTACCACCACATCAAGATGGGGCGAGGGTCGGCGCAGGTGCGCATCAAGCTCAAGAACATCAAGCGCGGCCAGACGGTCGAGCGGTCGTTCCAGGC
>JACCXQ010000098.1 GCA_013696945.1 Chloroflexota bacterium
CACGACCTGGGTCGGCAGCGGCTGAAGGATCTCGCGGCACCGGAGCACCTGTTCCAACTGATCGTGCCCGGCGTCCCTTCCGTGTTCCCGCCACTCCGCTCGATCGATGCGCGGCCCAACAATCTCCCCGCCGACGTCACCAGTTTCGTTGGTCGGGTCGCCGAGATCACTGCCGTTCGAGAGCTGCTCGCCAGGCACCGGCTCGTGACGCTCACGGGGCCGGGGGGCACTGGCAAGACGCGACTGGGCCGCCGCGTCGCCTGGGAGGCACTCGGCGAGTTCGACGACGGTGCCTGGTTCGTCGATCTCTCACCCATCGTCGACGCGGGCCTGGTCGCGTCTGCCATCGGCCAGGTCCTCGAAGTCCGCGAGCAGCCGGACCGCTCGCTCGTGGATGCTCTCAAAGCTCATCTGGCGGACCGGCGGACCTTGTTCGTGCTCGACAACCTCGAGCAGGTGACCGCGGCTGGACCGCTCGTGGCGGACCTGCTGGCTTCCGCGTCGGGGCTGCGCGTGCTTGCGACGAGCCGGGTGCCGTTGCACATCTACGGCGAGCAGGAGTATCCGGTGCTGCCGCTCGCGGTGCCCCATGTCGATCCGGACGCGCCGGTCGATATCGCGTCGGTCGTCGAGAGCGAGGCGGTGCGCCTCTTCATCGAGCGAGCTCGGGCCGCCCGGCCGGACCTGCGCCTGGATGCGGACGATGCGCGCGCCGTTGCCGAGATCTGCGCCAGGCTCGACGGACTCCCGCTGGCCATCGAGCTGGCCGCTGCGCGTGTGAAGCTGCTCCCGCCGCGGGCGTTGCTAGAGCGGCTGGACCACCGGCTGACCCTCCTGGCCTCGACCTCTGTGGACCTCCCGCCCCGCCAGCGCACGCTGCGCGGCGCTATCGACTGGAGCTACGACCTCCTGGACGAGCCCGACCGCGAGCTGTTCGCGCGTCTTGCGGTCTTCCGGGGCGGCTTCACGCTGGGGACAGCAGAGTCGGTGGCGGCAGGCGCCATCGATGGTCGCCCGGCGCTCGAAGTGATGGCCGGCATCGAGTCGCTGCTGGACAAGAGCCTCCTCCGCGCGTCACAGACCGACCATGCCGGCGAGGTCCGGATCGCGATGCTCGAGACCATCCGTGAGTACGCGCTCGAGCGACTTGCCGCGTCGGGGGCCGAGGACGCCATCCGGCGCCGTCATGCCGAGACATTCCGCGCGCTGGCCGAGGAGGCCGAGCCGCATCTCACCGGTGCCGATCTCGCCCTCTGGCTCGACAGGCTGACCCATGAGCATGACGACATCCGTGCAGCGCTTTCCTGGGCGATCGAGACCGGAGAAGCGGCCACCGGGCTGCGGATCGGCTACGCCGTCTGGCGGTTCTGGCAGCAGCGCGGTCACCTGCGCGAGGGTCGAGACTGGCTATCGCGGCTCGTGGGGCTGGCCGGCGCGGCTACAGAGCCGGCTGCCAAGGGCCGTGCTCTGATCGCTCTCGGTGGGCTCGCCTATTGGCAGCACGATTACGACGCCGCGGGCGCAGCATTCGATGAGAGCCGGCGGCTCGGCGAGTCGGTCCAGGATGCCTCCCTCGTCGCAGAGGCGGCATACAACCAAGCCTGGATCCACGCTGTGCGCGGCGAGAACGACGAGGCCCTACAGGGATGGCGCGAGAGCCAGGATCTGTATCGTGCGCTCGGCGATGAGCTGTCGGTCGCGCGTGCGGCCCAGTACATAGGGCTCGGGGCGTTCGTCAGGGGCGACATGGCTGGCGCGCGGGCCGCGTTCGAGGAGGAGATCACCTACTTCGAGCGGACGGGCCGCAAGTACGAGCTGGGCGACGCATACGTCGGCATCGCCGAGACCTACCAACGCGAGGGCCTGCTGGCGGAAGCCCGGCGCAACTACGACCAGGGGCTGTCGATCTTTGCCGAGGCGGGCAACCTGACGGGGATCGCGATGGCACTCCAGGGCGAGGCCTCGGTCGCCGCGATGGCCGGCCAGATGGAGGCGGCCGTGCGGCTGGGGGCCGCTGCGGATCGGCTCGAGGAGCGGCTGGGAGGCCACGCACCGCGTGAGCTGGCCCAGTTCTACTTCGGCGAGGACGAGCGTGCCCGGGCGCGCGCTGGAGTCGGCGGGGTCCGCTTCGAGCAGCTCTGGCGGGAAGGTCGCGAGCTCAGTCCCGACGCTGCGATCGCACTCCTCTCCGAGACGCCGATCCCCGAGGCGCCCGTCCCCGAGCCGGAGGGTCGGTCGCCACATGTCGCGGTGTAGCATCGGCTCGTGACGCAGACGCTGGAGCCCCGGGTGTCAGAGGCAGAGACGGAGCCCGACGCGCCCACGTTCGGGCACTTCATCGGCGGGGAGTGGCGCGCCAGCGGCAGCGGGCGCACCTTCGAGTCTCGCGATCCGGCTGACACGCGGCGGGTGATCGGCCACTTCCAGGCCGGCGATGCTGCGGATGTCGCCGAAGCGGTCCGCGCCGCGGAGCAGGCGCTGCCCGCGTGGCGCGCGACACCCGCCCCGAAACGCGGGGAGATCCTCTACCGGTTCGGGGCGCTCATGGCGCAGCACAAGGAGCGGCTCGCCCGGGCCATGACCAGCGAGATGGGGAAGGTGCTCGCCGAGTCGCGTGGCGATGTCCAGGAAGGCATCGATATCGCGTACCTGATGGCGGGGGAGGGGCGTCGCATGTTCGGCGACACCGTCCCCTCCGAGCTGCCCGACAAGTGGGCGATGAGCATCCGCCAGCCGATAGGCGTGGCCGGGCTCATCACGCCGTGGAACTTCCCGATGGCCATCCCGTGCTGGAAGATGATGCCCGCGCTCGTGACCGGCAATACGGTCGTGCTGAAGCCCGCGTCCGACACGCCGCATTGCGCCGTGCTGCTGGTCGAGCTGATCCACGAGGCCGGCTTTCCACCGGGCACCGTCAACCTCGTGACGGGCTCCGGCGAGGAGGTCGGGATCCCTATCGTCGAGAGCCCTGACGTGCCTGTCATCTCGTTCACGGGCAGCAACGAGACGGGCAAGCGCATCGCCGCCATCGCCGCGCGACGGCTGAAGCGCCTCTCGCTGGAGCTGGGCGGCAAGAACGGCATCGTCGTCATGGACGATGCGGACCTGGACCTCGCTGTCGACGGGATCGTCTGGTCGGCGTTCGGCACGACCGGGCAACGGTGCACAGCGTGCTCTCGCGTGATCGTCCTCGAGCCCACCGCCGATGCGCTGCTGGCGCGTCTCGTGGAGAAGACGGCGACCCTCAGCCTGGGCCCCGGATCCGATCCGGCTACCGACGTCGGGCCGCTCATCAACGCCGCCGCGGTAGAGAAGGTCGAGCGGTACGCCGGGCTCGCGCGCGACGAAGCGCGGATCGTCATCGGTGGGTCGCCCGTCAACGATCGCCCGGGCCTCGAGCACGGGCACTTCTTCGAGCCCACCATCGTCGACGGCGTCCGACCGATGGACCGCCTCGGCCAGGACGAGATCTTCGGGCCGCTCCTCTCGATCATCCGCGTGCCCGACTACGACGCGGCGGTCACGGCGCTCAACCAGACCCGCTACGGGCTCTCGTCGAGCATCTACACGCGCGACACGAACACCGCGTTCCGCGCGATGCGCGACTTCGAGACCGGCATCGTCTACGTCAATGCGGGCACTATCGGTGCCGAGACACATCTGCCGTTCGGCGGTTGGAAAGGGACCGGCAACGGGCACCGCGAAGCAGGCCATGCGGCCCTTGACACTTACACCGAGTGGAAGTCGATCTACGTCGACTACTCCGGGCGCCTTCAGCGGGCACAGATCGACAACCAGATCGACGACCAGGCCGATGAGCAGGACGACGACGGTCGAGGAGCACGATGACGCCATCGAGCGACCCAACGCCGGTGCCGATCGACCGGGGCGACGCGATCGCCAAGGTGATGGAGTCCGCGGCGCGCCTGGGAGTCGAGATCGACGAGGGCGAGGCGACGGAGTGGGTCGCCGCGATGGCGTCGGAAGCGAGCGG
>JACCXQ010000100.1 GCA_013696945.1 Chloroflexota bacterium
CTCTGGCTGGGCGGCCGCTGGAGCCCGTATCTGTTCGCGTTCCCGCCGGTCGCCCTCGAGCTGTACCACGGCAACATCCACCTTCTGCTGGCGGCAGCGGTCGCGCTCGGCTTCCGGCACTCATCGAGCTGGTCGTTCGTGCTGCTGACGAAGCCCACCGCCGGTGTCGGGCTGCTTTGGTTCGTGGCGCGCCGTGAGTGGCGGGCGCTCGCCGCGCCACTCCTCGCGACAGGAGCCGCCGCCGCCGTTTCGCTGCTGATCGCACCGAGACTGTGGGCGGAGTGGTTCGCCTTCATGGCGCAGGACCCGAGCGGGACGCTTGGCGGCCCGTCGGTGCCCGTCCCACTCCCGCTGCGCGTCGCGGTCGGTGCAGCGATCATCGTCTGGGGCGCTCGGACGGATCGGCCGTGGACGGTGGCCGTCGGCTCGACGGTCGCACTGCCTGTCCTCTGGTTCGCCGGGCTCTCGGTCCTGATCGGCGCGGTGCCCAGCCTGCGACAGGCGATCGCCGCGCGGTCGCCGGTGCCGAGCGGCCCGGGTCCAGTGCTGCCGGCCGGCGGCTATCCTGCGACGCATGCCCCCGGGAGCGCGACCTAGCCTCACGATCGTGCTGCCGGCATTCGACGAGGCGGCACGCATCGGACCGGCGCTCGACGAGCTCTTCGGATACCTGGGCCGACTGGGGCCGCCGCGCGAGGGTGGGCGGTCAGCTGCCGATCTGGGGCAGTGGGACGTCCTCGTCGTGGACGACGGCAGCACCGACGGCACCGCTGCTCACGTCGAGTCGCGCCCCGAAGCGAATGGCCTCGACGCGCGGCTCCGGGTGCTTCGCCGGGAGCATGAGGGCAAGGGCTCCGCGGTGCGAGCCGGGATGCTGGCCGCGACGGGGGACCTCGTGGTCTTCGCTGACGCCGACCTCGCCACGCCGCCGGACCAGCTCCCGCTGCTGACCGAGGCCCTAGCCGATCACGATGTCGCGCTCGGCAGCCGCGCCCACCCCGATGGGAGCGACCGTCGCGCGACGCAGCCGCTCCACCGCCGGTTCCTGGGCCGCGTCTTCCACCTCCTGGCAGGTGCCTGGGTCACAGGCAGCGTGCCCGACACGCAGTGCGGCTTCAAGGGCTTCCATCGCGATGTCGCCCAGGACCTCTTCTCTCGCCAGCGCATCGAGAGCATCGTGTTCGACGCCGAGATCATCCACCTCGCGCGCCGCAGGGGCTACCGGATCGCGCTCGTGCCCGTCCAGTGGTCGGACAAGCGAGGCTCCCGCATGCGGGTGCACGCCGGGCTCGCCGGGCGAGTGTTCCTCGACCTCCTTCGCATCCCGCTCATCCATCGGGGCGTGCCAGGCGGGGCCGGATCCGGTGGTATCCTCGGCCGAGGACGCCTTCCCGCTAACGACCGTTCGCCTTCTGACGAACAGTCGGCCGGATCGTCCTCCCCGACACGATGACCGGAGCCGCCCCTTCCCCGATGCCATGTCCCTCCTCGTGATGACCGACCGCACACTGGCGACGACCGAAGCTACGGCCACCACAGCTGCCGCCACCACCGCGCGCGGCCCCCTGATCTGCCGGCCGATCGCCTTCGACGACATCCCGCGTCAGACGTGGGACCGGCTCCTGGGCGCGACCGCCGCCGCGACCCCGTTCTCGCGGTGGACCGTGCATCGCGCCTGGTGGGACGCGTACGGCAGCACCGCTCACGAGCAGTACCTCACGTGCGCTCCGGCCACGGACGCCGCCTCGATCCTGGGCATCGTCCCGCTGATGCATCGCCACGAGGAAGAGCCGGACGACGCCGCGACCGCGACCGCGTTGCGCCGCTCGACGCGCGCCGGCACGCGGGTGCGACCGGACGCCAAGGCGGTGTTCATGGGCGCGAGCTACCACGCCGACTATGCCACCGTCCTCTGCGACCCGGCGGACCTGCCCGACGTGGCTGACGCCCTTGCCCGCGACCTCGCTGGCTCGCCCGATCCTGTGCACGGGCCCATGCCATGGGACGTGGTCGACCTTCGACGGCTCCGCGCGGAGGACCCGGCCCGGGCGGCGCTCGCCGCCGCCTTCGAGGCGCTCGCGGAAGATGCGGGCTGGGACGTCTTCGAGGAGGTCGAGGACGTCTGCCCTGTGACCACGATGCCCGACGGCGACTGGGATGACTACCTGGCCACCCTGGACAAGAAGGCTCGCCACGAGATCCGCCGCAAGCTGCGCCGCGCCGAGAGTGCGGGTGAGGTGCGGTTCGAGCTCCTGGAGCCCGGAGCGGCCGCCGTCGACGCGTTCATCGACCTCCATCAGGCGCGCTGGGGTGCAGAGGGGCTGTTCCCCGACACGGAGGGTGGCCGTCGGAGCCGTCGGTTCATGCACCGCCTCGCCGAGCTCGAGGCCGCCGAGGGCGAGGGCTGCCAGCTCCAGCTCGGCCGGGTCAGCGTCGGCGGTCGCGTGATCTTCGCCACGGTCGGCTTCGACGACGGGACCACCTGCTACTTCTACAACGCCGGCATGGACCCCGAGGCGCGCGACCTGTCCCCAGGTGTGACGGGCACGGCGGCGTACCTGCGTGACCGACAGGCCGCCGGACGCCGACGTTTCGACTTCCTCCGTGGGAACGAGCCGTACAAGTACGAATGGGGCGCGCGCGACGAGCCCATCCACCGCATCCTCGTAACGCGAGCCTCCGGGACATGACCGCTCCCACCGCGCTCGACCCCTGCTACGACCAGATCGCCCGCCCGCCGGTCACGGGTGGCTCGCGGATACGGGTCGTGGAGATCCTCGCCACCGGCACGAGCGGCGGCGCTCAGGAACAGGTCTGGTCGCTCCTGTCGCGCCTGGACCGCGATCGTTACGACGTCTCGGTCATCAGCCTGGGCGACGGCAGCGCCGTCCGACGGCTTCGAGCGCTGGGCGTGCCGGTCGAAGTGATCGCCGAGCCGGACGATGGCGCGGCACTGGCTGCTGTCGTGAGGTTGCTGGCGCAGGACCCGCCGGCGGTGATCCACGATCACATGTACCGCGCGGAGATAATCGGGACGCGCGCGGCGCTGGCACTCGGCGAGCTCGGGCTCCCCCGTCCGTACGTCATCAGCACCGTCCATTCAAGCCGTTTCCGCAGCACGGAGGATCGCGATCTCCTGCGGGCGCTGACTCCGTCGATGGATCGGCTCATCGCCGTGAGCCGCTCGATCGTCGCGAAGCTCCACGCCGAGGGTCGCGCCTTGGTGCCCATCGACCTCATCTACAACGGTGTCGACC
>JACCXQ010000149.1 GCA_013696945.1 Chloroflexota bacterium
AGCATCTGCTCCTCGGACTCGTGCGCGAAGGGGAGGGGATCGCGGCCGGCGTCCTCGAGTCACTGGGCGTGAACCTGGACAAGGTCCGCCACGAGGTCATCCGTGTCCTGTCCCAGTCGAGCTCTGCGGGCCCCACCGCAGAGACGAAGCGGGCCAGCAAGACCCCGACCGTCGACCAGCTCGGCATCAACCTGACGGACGCCGTCCGCGCCGGCCGGAGCGACCCGGTCATCGGCCGCGAGAAGGAGATCGAGCGCGTCATCCAGATCCTGTCGCGGCGCACCAAGAACAACCCGGCACTCATCGGCGAGCCCGGGGTGGGCAAGACGGCCATCGCGGAAGGTCTCGCTCAGCGCATCGTGGCCGGCGACGTGCCGGAGACGCTCATCAACAAGCGTGTGCTGACACTCGACATCGGCTCGCTCGTGGCCGGCACCAAGTACCGCGGTGAGTTCGAGGAGCGGCTCAAGAAGATCATCGAGGAGCTTCGCAACACGAACGACGCGGTGCTCTTCATCGATGAGCTGCACACTCTCGTGGGCGCCGGCGCCGCGGAGGGCGCGATCGACGCCGCGAACATCCTGAAGCCCCCGCTCGCCCGGGGGGAGCTCCAGTGCATCGGTGCGACCACGCTCGACGAGTACCGCAAGTACATCGAGCGTGACGCGGCTCTCGAGCGCCGCTTCCAGCCGGTCATGGTCGAAGAGCCCACGCTCGAGCAGACCATCGCCATCCTCTTCGGCATCCGCGAGCGCTACGAGCAGCACCACAAGGTCACGATCAGCGACGACGCCGTGCGCGCGGCGGCAGACCTGTCCATCCGCTACATCACGGAGCGCCATCTCCCCGACAAGGCCATCGACCTGATCGATGAGGCCGCCAGCCGCGTCCGGCTGCGCCACAGCTCTGCTCCCCCCGAACTGAAGGCCGCGCAGAAAGAGCTCGAGCGCGTCCTGAAGGAGAAGGAAGCGGCGATCAACGACCAGGACTACGAGGTCGCGGCCGGTCTCCGGGACGCAGAAGCGGCCGCCAAGTCGAGCATCGACCAGCTTCGCTCCGACTGGCAGGCGGCACAGGCGGCCGAGACGCCTACGGTCACCGACGAGGACATCGCGCAGGTCGTGGCGATGTGGACAGGGATCCCGGTCACGCGCATCGCGCAGGAAGAGTCGCAGCGGCTGCTGCAGATGGAGGATGCGCTCCACAAGCGCGTCATCGGGCAGCAGGAGGCGATCGAGACCATCAGCAAGGCCGTGCGCCGAGCGCGGGCGGGCCTCAAGGATCCCAAGCGCCCCATCGGCTCGTTCATCTTCCTGGGTCCGACCGGAGTGGGCAAGACGGAGCTCGCCAAGAGCCTCGCCGAGTTCATGTTCGGGTCGGAAGACTCGCTCATCAAGATCGACATGAGCGAGTTCATGGAGCGCCACAACGTGAGCCGGCTGGTCGGCGCGCCCCCCGGCTATGTCGGGTTCGAGGAGGGCGGCCAGCTGACCGAGGCGGTCCGCCGGAAGAGCTACTCGGTCGTTCTCCTCGATGAGATCGAGAAGGCGCATCCCGAGGTCTTCAACATCCTCCTGCAGGTCCTCGAGGACGGGCATCTGAGTGACGCCAAGGGCCGACGCGTCGACTTCCGCAACACGGTCATCATCATGACCAGCAACGTCGGCGCGAAGTCGCTGTTGAAGGACACGAGCCTGGGATTCAAGCCGGTCAGCACGAACGAGGCGCAGCTGCTCGAGCAGCAATACGACCGGATGAAGGAGAAGGTCCTCGATCAGCTCAAGACGCAGTTCCGCCCCGAATTCCTGAACCGCGTCGATTCGTTCGTCGTCTTCCGGTCGCTGACCGTCGAGGAGATCCGCCAGATCGTGGAGCTGCTCCTGGCACGCGTCCGCGAGCAGTTGCGGACACAGCAGATCGACCTGGAGGTCACGTCCGACGCGAAGGACCACCTCATCAAGCTGGGCTACGACGTGGACTACGGGGCGCGGCCACTCCGCCGCGTCATCCAGAACATGATCGAGGATCCGCTCGCCGAAGCGCTCCTGTTGGGGCGCTTCACGGCAGGTCAGACCGTGCTCATCGACCGCTCGCCGGATGCGGGCCTGTCCATCGAAGCGCTCGCCGAGAAGACGCCGGTCGAGGCGCGCTAACGCCGTGGCGCGGCCCGAGAGCCGCTTCATCTGCCAGGCATGCGGGGCCAGCTCGGCCCGTTGGGAGGGCCGCTGCCACGTCTGCGGCGAGTGGGGCACGCTCGTCGAGACGGTCATCCGGGTCGAGGCGACGGCCCGCCTGCGTGCTTCCGTGGCTCAAGCCACCGACGCCCCGCGGCCGGAGCCCCTCGCGAGCCAGCGCGTGCCGACGGAGCCGCGGGCGCCGATCGGCCTCGAGGAGGTCGATCGGGTACTCGGTGGTGGCCTGGTGGCAGGCTCCACAGTCCTGCTCGGGGGCGAGCCTGGCATCGGCAAGTCGACGCTCGTCCTGGAGATCGCAGCCGGCGTCACCCGCTCGAGCGCGCGACCGCGCGTGCTCTACGCATCGGGCGAGGAGTCCGGCGCGCAGGTCCGGCTGCGCGCGGAACGGCTGGGTCTCCTCGAGGGGGCCGCCGGCGAGCGGATCGATCTGCTCCCGGAGACGTCCGTCGATGGGATCATCGCGGCTGCGGGACAGGCCCTGCCTGGGCTGCTCATCGTCGATTCGATCCAGACGATGACAGCTGACGGCCTCGAGGGACCGGCCGGTTCCGTTGGCCAGGTGCGGGAGGCGGCCGCTCGACTGGGCACGTTCGCGCGTGCCACGGCCGTTCCCGTGGTCCTCGTCGGGCACGTCACGAAGG
>JACCXQ010000151.1 GCA_013696945.1 Chloroflexota bacterium
ACGGGGATCGGCCGCGACATGGTCGTTGAAGGTGCGAAGCGCCTCCGTGTCATCGTCGTCCTCAGCCGGGTCGATGACCCGCCCGCTCCACAGGACGTTGTCGACGCAGATGAAGCCCGTCGCCGAGAGCTTGGGTAAGACCGCTTCGTAGTAGGCGAGATAGCCGCCCTTGTCCGCGTCGATGAAGACGGCGTCGAACGGCCCGTCCAGTGCGGCGAGCGTCTCGAGGGCCGGACCCCGTCGGATCTCGATGCGGTCGGCGTACGGCGATGCATCGATGGCGCGCTGGGCGAAGTCGGCGTGCGCGGCATCGAGCTCGCAAGTGATTATCCGGCCCCCCGCCTCGAGTGCCTCGGCCATCGAGAGCGCCGAATATCCGGTGAACGTCCCGATCTCCAGGATCCTATGCGCCCCGCTGACGGCGACGAGCATCTTCAGGAATCGTCCTTCCAGCCGCCCGACCATCATGTTGTGCCGCGGACTGAAGCTTCGGGTCGCGTCGGCGAGCGCGATCAGGTGTTCGGGCTCGGTCGACGAGTGCTCGGCGGCGTACCGCTCGAGCGCGGGATCGACGATATCGGCCATGAAGTCCTCCTCGGTCGCCGAGACTAGACGAACCGACGACCCGGTGCGCATTGCCTTGGGCATGGGGTCGGACCCTCGTGATGATGTCAGTGCTTGTCAGCTTTCCCCGTATCCTGCAGGGCGATGCGCGCGAGCCGGCTGGTCAACCTGCTGTTGCACCTTCAGACGCGCGGCGGTCTCACGGCGAGGGAGCTCAGCGAGCAGCTCGAGGTCTCGATCCGGACGATCTATCGCGACGTGGACGCGCTCGCCGAGGCGGGCGTCCCGATCTACGCGGAACGGGGCCCGCGCGGCGGCGTTCGCCTCGTCGACGGGTATCGCACGCGGCTCACCGGGCTGACCGAGGACGAGGCGCAGGCGCTCTTCCTGGCGGGATTGCCGGGGCCTGCTGCCGAGCTCGGGCTCGGGACGGTCGTCGCGGCCGCGCGACTGAAGGTCCTCGCCGCGCTTCCGCCGGAGCTGCGAGCGCGGGCGGCGCGCATCACCGAGCGGTTCCACCTCGATGCGCCAGCATGGTTCCGGCAGGCAGAGGCCGTGCCCCACCTCGCCGCATTGGCGGATGCCGTGTGGAGCGAGATGCGCGTAAAGCTCCGCTACGAGCGCTCCGACCGGATGGTCGAGCGGACGGTCGACCCACTCGGGCTGGTCCTGAAGGCCGGGGTCTGGTACGTGGTCGGGCGCTCGGATGACCAGGTCCGGACCTACCGCGTGTCACGAGTGGCGAGCGTGACGCCACTCGACGAGCGGTTCGAGCGGCCGCCCGGCTTCGATCTCGGCGCGTTCTGGGCGCACGCGATCTCCGAGTACAAGCAGGCGATCCCGACCATCGACGCGGTGCTCACGGTACGCGCAGGCACAGCCGACTGGCTCGCGGAGTGCATCGGTGAGCCCTCGTGGTCGACGGCGCGGACGACAGCCGACCCTGACCGCCTGGGCTGGCTTCGCGTCGAGCTGCGGATCGAGTCGATCGGCAGCGCGCGAGCAGACCTCATGCGCGTCGGTCCCGACGTGGAGGTGCTGGGACCCGCGGCGCTGCGGGAGGCGATCGTGCAGGCCGCACGCGACGTGCTCCAGCGCTATGGCGTCGCGGCCGGGAAGACGCTCCCTTGAGTCGCGGCGCGGGTCTGGCGCCTTGCGGCGGGGCGTCACAGGTTCGACGTGACCCACGAGCCCCGGCGACGCGCACCCGACATGGCCGACTCGCACGCCAGAAGGTCGATCCGGCCTGCCAAGAACCTCACAGGTTCGATCCATCGCCCGTTGGCGGCGCGTGTGCCAAGGGTCGGCATGATGCGGCCAGCTCGTCGGTCAGTTCGCACGGCGGAAGTGCGAAGGCGCGCCGCGCATGACAAGTGCCGTGGCCGTGGGTCCCACGCCCGCCGGCCCCACCGGGCATGCTTCGGGCGCTCCCAGCTAGCATCGCGCAGATGAGCATCGACCTCGACGGCGGAGCCAGGATCGCATGGGCCGCCGATGGCTTCCGGTCGATCCACATCCTCGCCCGCTGGCGGACCCGCTCCGAGCTCGACGCGTTTGCCCGCGGGGTGGCCGACGCGGCCCTCGTCAACCGTAGCCTCGCGGAACTGCGGACCGCCCTCCGGAAGACCTTTCCCGGCAGCTTCGATCTCGAGACGTTCGAGCACGACGAGGCCGACCCACACGTCGTGGTGCGATTCCACCCGCCGAGGGGCGAGCCGAACCCGGACGTCTGACGCGAAGACGCCGGCCCCGTGAGGGACCGGCGTCGCGCGATGGCTTGGTGTCGGTGCCTACCGCGGGCGAGCGGTACTCCGCTGGTGACGGATGGTGAGGTCACGGAGCTTCCCGCCGCTGTAATAGTTGCGGTCGATGCAGCCCTGGACGCCCCGCACCCGACCGCACTCGGTCCATTGCCAGAACGTCCAGCCGTTGCCATCCCAGCGCCTCGCGGGGACGCTCGGCCGGT
>JACCXQ010000168.1 GCA_013696945.1 Chloroflexota bacterium
TTCTGGCCCGGCCCCGGCCTGGGCGGTCACTGCATCCCGGTCGACCCGTTCTACCTGTCCTGGCGCGCCAAGGCCTTCGACATGACTACTGAGTTCGTCGACCTGGCCGGTCGGATCAACGTATCCATGCCGTACTACGCCGTTCAGCGGATCCAGCGCGCGCTGAATACCCGGCGCAAGTCGGTCGCCGGCAGCCGCATCCTGCTCCTCGGCATGAGCTACAAGCCGGACGTTGGTGATCTGCGTGAGAGCCCGTCACTCAAACTCCTCGAGCTGCTCCGCGCGGACGGTGCCGAGATCCAGTACCACGACCCGCACATCCCCGAGCTGCCATCAGAGGGGCTCGCGTCGGTGCCGCTGACCGAGGATCTGCTGCGCGGCACGGACTGCGTCGTCATCGCGACCGACCACACAGCAGTCGACCTGCGCGCCGTGGTCGACTGCGCCCCGCTCATCGTCGACCTGCGCAACGCCGTGCGACGTGGTCTCGGCGAGGGCCAGAGCGGGCCGGTGCCGTCGAACGTCGACGTCCTCTGACGCGTGGCCCGCACGCGCCGGGTCTGGATCGACCTGACCAACTCGCCCCATGTCGTCTTCTTCCGGCCCATCCTTCGCCGCCTCGCCGATGCCGGGGTCGAGTCGGTCGTCACGGCACGCGACTACGCCCAGACGCTCGGGCTCCTTCGCCTGTATGCCATCCCGCACACAGTCGTCGGGCGGCATGGCGGAGCGCGCGTGGCGGGTAAAGCCGTGGGCTTCGCGCGTCGGTCGGCAGCGCTGGCACGGTTCGGGCGCGGGCGCGGCGCGACACAGGCGGTCAGCCATGGCTCCAATGACCTGGCGGTCGCGGCTCGTCTGCTTCGCCTGCACAGCACGGTGCTGCACGACTACGAAGGGGCGACCGCGATGCATCGCATCAACTTCCGGCTGGCCGACAAGGTCATGATCCCCGCGGTCATCCCGTTCGAGGCGCTACGCGCGCTCGGACTCGACCGGCGTCGCTACCGTCCGTATCCCGGCATCAAGGAACAGGTTTCGCTGGCCGACTTCGACCCTGACCTGGGGGTCATGGACACACTCGGCCTGGACCGGGAGCGCCCGGTCGCCGTGCTTCGACCGCCTGCGACGATGAGCCTCTACCACCGGTTCGCCAATCCGTTCTTCAGCGAGGTCCTCGAGTGGCTCATCGCGACCGACGCGCAGGTCGTGCTCCTGCCACGGACACCCGAGCAGGCGCGCGAGTTCGAGCAGACGCCGGGGGTGACCGTCCCGGCGAGGCCGGTCGACGGTCCGTCGCTCGTCTACGCGGCGGACGTCGTCGTGTCGGCGGGCGGAACGATGAACCGGGAAGCGGCGCTTCTGGGGACGCCGACCTGGACCACGTTCCGGGGTGAGCTGGGGGCGGTCGATCGGATGCTCATCGACACAGGGCGGATGCGCATCCTGGAGCGTCCCGATCAGCTCGTGGTCGAGAAGAGGGTCGCGACGCCGCCCGAGTACGAAGCGCTCGCCGACGCGGTGACCGAGGAGATCCTGCGCGTCTAGGCCGATCCCGCCGACAGCCGCCGATAGAGTGAGATCAGCCCGCTAGCGTTGAGGTCCCACGTGTAGCGCGTCAATGCCACGGTCCGGCAGTGCTGGCGTAGCGCCAGACGTTCTTCGGCCGGGGCACGAAGCAGCGCGCCGACGGACTCGGCGATGGCCGAAGGTGAATCCACGTCGACGCAGCGTCCGACGGCCTCAGCAGTGACGAGGCGGCACTGCTCATTGCCTTCGGAGACGACGACCGGGACGCCGGCCATGAGACTCTCGAAGAGCTTGTTGGGCAGGTTCATGCGCTGGTTCAGCGTGCGCGGCGGTTGGCCCACGAACGAGACATCGGCACTGGCCGTCCAGTCCAGCAGCTCGTCGACGGGGACCGGGGGCAGCACGTAGACGCGATCTGGAAGACTCCGTGCAGCCTCATCGAGGAAGGCCTGCAACCGGCCGTAGCCCATGAAGACGATCGCCGCGTCCAGCTCGCGAAGGACTCGCTCCTCGGCGGCCGATACGAGCTCCTCGACGCCCCGATCGACGCTGAACCCGCCTTGGTAGAGGACGATCGGGCGGCCGGGTGAGATCCCCGCCGACTCCCGGACACGTTGGGAGGAAGGCGGTCCTGGCTCGTCGGGTCGCCAGGCAGGCGGGCAGTTGAGCAGCACGGCCGGCCGCTCTACGCCGAAACGGCGCGCGACCAGATCGGCGACGGGATCGCTAACGGCGAGGAAGCCAGCGGCGTCGCGCGCCCAGCGACGCTCGCGTCGGCGGACCATCTCGCGGATCACCCACGGCATGCGGGCGAGGCGCGCCGCCTCCGTGTGGTAGTCGGCTATGTCGTAGACGAAGCGACCGCTGACGCGCCGCGCCGCGGCACGGACGACAGGCAGCACGATCAACGACTGCGCGTGGTACACGTCAGTGTCCGGGGCGGTGGCGACGACCTGGTCCGTCCACGGGCCCACACGGCGTGCGTTGGCGACGATCTCGAGGAGCCGCCGGAGGGGGTGGCGAAGCCGGTCTGCGCCGCGCGGCGTCTCGGGGGGCAACACGGTCGTCGCCGGGTCAAGACCGACCAGCCGGCTGAGCACGGATCGGAGGACCCCCGGCAAGGGTCGCAGCGCCGACGAGATCCGACGATCGATCTCGAGGCGCGTCAGGTGGACACCGGGCGCGAGCTCCTCGTCGTGCGGCAAACCATCGCCCGGCCAACCGAGGATCCGCACCACGTGACCGTCCGACGCCAGCGTGGTGGCCGTCCGAAGGAAGCGGGAATCGAACTCGAAGGGATTGGCGGCGACGATAGTGACGCGGAGACGCTTCGCGGGCCGCTCGCGGGCACTCAAGCCCGACGCAGCGCGCCGAGCAACCGCCGGAGCAGCACGATGCCACCGACCAGTGCGAGTACCCCTCGCCAGTCGAGGATGGGCCGGACGTCACCGCTCGTCTGACGCGCGACGAGCACCATGATGCGCGATCCCTTCGCGAGCTCCGCGCGGCCCGCCAGAACGGCTCCGGCACTCGAGCCCGTTCCGAGGCGCAGAGTCTCGGTGCGCACGAGGCCCGCGCCGCCCTGCGAGATCGAGACGTCCCGGGCGTTGATGCGGCTGGCGCCGCCTTGCGTGAGCGTCACCGACGTCGCCTCGATGCGCGCAGCGCCGCCCTGCTTCAGCTCGACGTGATCGGCCCGGACGGTCCCATCCGGGGTCGGCGATCCGGCCGGCGAAACCGAGCGTGGTCGTGCGGACGCCGCGGATGAGCCTGTGGTCGTCCTGGTCGACTTCGCCGCCTTCCTGGGCTTCATGGCAGCCTCGGCGACCGCCTCGGTGGCAGCCTCGCTCTCCGCGGCGGCGAGCGCCTGGTCGGTCGGCTGGGCAGTCTCCTCTTCGGTCACGCCGGTAGCCTAGCAGCATGCCCCGTCACCGCCGCTCGGCCCTTCGCGGCCCGGTCGCGGTCGGGACTCTCGACCGCGGAGATCGTCTACCGAGCGTGCGACTCACGCGCGCCCACGCCGAGGGCCTCACGACCGACTAGCCAGCGATGGCAGCCGCGTAGACCGTGCGTGTGTCGGCTGCCACGTCGGCCCAACTCCGCTGGGGGCCGACCGCCCGTGCTCGCGCGCGTGCCGTCACCTGCCGCGCCACGGCGCCCTCCTCCCACACCGCCCGCAACGCCGTGGCGAGGCGGCCCGGGTCCCGCGCCTCGACGATGATCCCGGCCGGGCCCACCACCTCCGGAAGAGCGCCCACCCTCGAGCAGACCACCGGGATGCCCACGGCCAGCGCCTCCATCGCCGCGAGCCCGGTGCCGTCGCTCAGCGCCGGCTGGACGTGCGCGACGGCGCCCGCCTGCAGCGCCGCGAGATCTTCCATCTCGAGTCGCGGAGTCAGCCGTACGAGGTCGTCGACACCGGCACGCCGCGCCACCCGCGCGACCGCCGCTGAGTCACGGTGCTCGTCGCCCGCGGCCCCGGCAAGGACGACGATCGGTGGCCACGCGGCGCCGCTGGCGGATCCCGCGCGAGCCTGTCCGCGGAGTGCGGCGAGCGCGTCGAAGAGCGTCCCGAAGTCCTTGCGCGCGTCGTAGCGCCCGGCGAAGACCAGGTAGCGCGGTGGCAGGTCGAAACGTGCGCGAAGTCGCGCGATGCGCTCGGGATCGGCCACGTCTGGCCGGAAGATCGGATCGGGTGCGAGCGGCACCACCGCGATCCGCGTCGCTGGGATCCGCAGCAGGCGTTGGACGGCCAGCGCCGTCTCGCGCGATGCGACGATCAGCCGGACGGCATCACGCAAAGTGCGCGCACGCAAGCGATGCCCGAAACGAGCCGCGGCGGTCGCTGCGTACCGCTCCGGGAGCTCCCACGGGGCAAGGTCCAGCACGGTCGCGACGATCGGCAGGCCCGACTTGATGGGCATGGCCCCACCCGCTGTGTGGTACACGGTCCCGGCCACTGTCGGATCATCGCCGCCGGCACGGGTGCCGACCTCCGCGCCACGGAGCAGGAACGAGTCGAGCGTGAGTCCCGCCGACCGAAAGACCCGGCTCGTGGGGGGCAGACGCCTCCGGCCCGCGACGGGCAGGCCCCGCTCCTCGAGGGCGACGGTGGGGTCACCGCGGAAGGCACGGATCAGCAGCACGAACGACTCGTTCGTCACGGGCGATGCCGCGTACGCGCTGAGAAGGCGCTCGAGGTACGACGCGGTGATCGGCGCGTGCTCACGCTCCTGGAGAGGACGCGCGTCCATGACGACCCGGACGCCTTCGGCGCTGGCGGCTCGCGGGGCGCTCTCCGCGGGCCGTGCTCTCACCCCGGGTCGCCTTCGCCCGCCGCGGCTACGGTCCGGGATCCGGGATGGTGCCCGCGAAGCTCTTCCCACCGGAGCCTGAGCACGACGATGAGCGCCTCGACGATGATGCGGCGCGACATCTTGCTGACGCCGACCTGCCGGTCGGTGAAGACGATGGGGACCTCGGCGATGCGGACTCCCCGTCGGCTCGCTAGGTAGGTCATCTCGATGGAGAAGACGTACCCGCCCGAATGCAACCTGTCCCACGGTGTGGCGGCGAGCGCTTCGCGTCGCCATACCTTGAACGCACCGGTCAGGTCGTGGGGTGTGAGCCGCAACACCGTGCGCGCAAAGATCGAGCCGCCGCGGGACACCAGCCGACGCAGGACCCCCCAGTCCCGGACACCGCCCCCCTTGACGTAGCGCGATCCGATGACGAGGTCGGCGCCGTCCGGCCGTGGCGTCCCCGGGCCACCCTCGAGGGCAGCCATGAGCTGCGGCAGGTAGTGCGGGTCGTGCGACCAGTCCGCGTCCATCTGCACGATCCGTGCCGCACCAGCGGCGAGGCAGATGCGGAAGCCATCGATGTAGGCCTTCCCGAGCCCGTGCTTCCCAGGACGGTGGTGGACGCGGATCCGCGGATCGACGGCCGCGAGCTCATCCGCCACCCGGCCCGTCCCATCTGGCGACGCGTCGTCGACCACGAGCAGGGTCGCGCCCGGCAGCCGGTCCAAGACGGCCGCGCTGATCCCCCGGAGGTTGTCCGCTTCGTTGAACGTGGGCATCACGACCCACGTGTCGGAGTACGCGGTCGCCTCGGGCGGTCGGGTCATCCGCGACAGTCTAGTGCCCGTCCCGGGGCCGGCCGGTCGCGCCTGATGGACATCCCCGGATAGCTCCGGCGGGCAAAGAAAGGCCCGGACCCTCGCGGGCCCGGGCCTTTCCCTGCGTGTCGTGATGCCGTGTCAGTCGGTCAGCTGGAACGTGACCGTCTGGTTCTGCGTGCCACCGGCGACGTCCGTGCCGATCACCTTGATCGAGACTGGACCAGTCGTGCCGCCGGACTTGAAGGTCACGGTGACCTTGAACTTCTTGCTCGAGTACCGCATCGGATAGCCGGTGTACATCGACAGTCCGGGCTGGCGGATCTCGAACCTGGGCCAACCGGT
>JACCXQ010000183.1 GCA_013696945.1 Chloroflexota bacterium
GAGGTGGGCTCGGCGATGGGCTACGAGTATCCGGAGGCGCGTCATGAACGCCTGATGGCACTCGTCGGCGCGTGTCTGGAGGAAGGCTGAGTGCCGGGCGCCCTCGGGCGGCTCGACGCCATTGCGCGCTCTTCGGGCTTCGGGCTGATCGTGCTCATCGTCTCGAACGCCATCCCGCTCTTCGGCGTTCTCTTCCTGGACTGGGAGGTGCAGACGCTCCTGATCCTGTACTGGATCGAGAGCGGCGTCGTCGGCGTCATCAACGTCTTCAAGATGGCGCGGGCAGAGGGCCCGCTGCTGCCGACGCAGCACCCGAGCGTTTTCAAGGTCCCCTCAGGAGCTGCGAAGGTCTTCCTGATCCCGTTCTTCATCCTCCACTACGGGATCTTCTGGATGGTCCACGGCTTCTTCGTGTTCCTGCTCCCGGTCTTCGCCGGAGCCGCCGCCTTCCTGCCGGGCCGGGAGGCCGGCGCCATCCCGCGCAGCAGCCTCACCGCCGAGGGGCTGGCCATCGCCGCGCTCGCGCTCCTCGCGAGCCACCTCATCTCGTTCTACTTCAACTTCCTGAGGCGCGGTGAATACCGGAACGTGTCGGTCGCCGCGCAGATGGCACAACCGTATGGCCGTGTCTTCGTGCTCCACCTGACGATCATCTTGGGGGGCACGCTCATCTTCGCGCTGGGTCAGCCGATCGCGCTACTCGCCATCCTGGTCGTAGGCAAGACGATCCTGGACGTGGTGCTCTACCTGCGGACACATCGCAGCGCGCAGGTCCCGCCCCCGGATGCGTTGGCGGTGGCGCCGGGCCCGCCTGGGCCTGCTGGGCCATGGTCACCCGGGCCGCCGGTCTAGCCGCTAGCGGCGCGACCGCTTGCCGACGAAGTCGACCAGGACGTACTCGCCCAGGCGTTCCGGCGTGGCGTAGAACGCCCGGCCGCGATTGAGACGCGTCATGTGGTCGACGAACTCGGCCAGCGCCCGCGAACGCTCCAGCATGAACGTGTTGATGGTGATCCCCTCCCGAGTGCAGCGGCCGACCTCCTTGAGCGTCTCGCGGATGGTGCGCCGTGTGGGCGGGTAGCTGAACTCGACCTGCCCGTCCTCGAAGTGTGCGGTCGGCTCGCCGTCCGTGATGACCACGATCTCGCGGTTGACCGCGTGCGAGCGGACCAGTAACCGGCGGGCGAGCAGCAGGCCGTGTTGTAGGTTCGTGCCGTACTCGTAGCCGTGCCACGACAGCGAGGCGAGTGACCCCGGCCGGATCTCGCGAGCGTGATACGCGAAGCCAACCACGTGGAGCTCGTCGCGGGGATATCGGGTCCGGATGAGCGTGTCGAGCGCGATGGCGACCTTCTTGGCGGCCATGAAGCAACCGCGCAGCAGCATCGAGCGGCTCATGTCGACCAGGAGGACAGTGGCGGCGCTTGTCAGCTCTCGCGTCTCGCGCACCGCGAAGTCCCCCGGCTCGATGGTGATCCGCCGCGAACGCGAACCGGACAGACCCCTGGCCTCCGGCGCGTTCTCCTCCCGCACGAGCGCATTGCCCAGCGTCCGCTGCAGGTCGAGGTGGAAGGGGCGGCCGAACTCGTACGGGACCGCCGTCTCCTCTGGCTCGCCACCCAGGCCGGTGCGGTCGATCGCGTGGGCGCCGAAGACGTCGCGCCGAAGCCGAGCGAAGAGCTCGTCGAGGACCCGCTGACCCACCTGCCGCGCCCCGCGAGGGGTCAGCTCGAGGCGGTCGCCGCGGCGCTCGGCAAGTCCAGCGTCCTCCAGCCTCCGCGCGAGCTGCTGGAGTGCGGCCAGGTCCCGGGCGGACTCAGAGTCGAGGAGCTGGCGGATCTCGTCCGGGTCGACCTCCGCGAGCCGCCCGGTCTCCGAGGCGTCGGCAAGGCGATCCGCCATCCGGTCCAGACGGCCGATCTGCGCCAGCCGCTCGAGCGCTCCCTCGAGAGTCATGGGCTCCCGCCCGCTGAAGCGCTGGCGCTGACCCAGGCCATCGGGCAGGAGCTGGTCGAGCGTCGATGCGAGCTGGGCGAGGTCCCACCGGAGCCGGTCGTCGCGCAGCAACGCGTCCATCATCGACTGGAGCTCCTGGCGCTGTTCCGGGGACATCGATGCGAGCAGCGACTGCATCGCGGCCATCCGCTCGGCGAGCTGCTCGACGATGTCATCCAGCGTCCGCGCGCCCGGGAAGAAGCCGCCGTGCCGCGACAGGAACGTGTCCACCCGATCCTGATCCGGCTCGCGCCCGTCGAGCCGTTCGCGAAGGAGCCGATCGAGGTCGCGGACCATCTCGCGGTTGGCAGTGAGCTGCTCCGGCGTGGCACCGCGGATCGCTTCCGACAGGCCCTCGAACCACGAGTCGAGCACCTGGCTACCGAGGCGGTCGACGAGGGCGTCGAACCGCTCGCGCGCTGACGGTTCGAGGAAGTCGTAGTCACGCAGGGCCCTGATCCGCTCGCCAGCGTCGGCGGGGAGTGCGTCGAGGTCTGCCTGCCGGCGGGCCGTCATCTCCGAGAGCATCGCGCGGAGAGCCTCGTCGCCGGATGATCCGGACGCGCCCTCGGCCAGCCGGCGTTCGATCCCGCGCCGTTCGGTCGCGACGATGGCCTCCAGCTCCTCGCGCACCTCGGCCAGGACATCGCCAAGCTGATAGCGCTGTAGCAGCTCGCGCCGTCGCTGTTCCAGTCGCTCGAGGAGATCGTGCAGGCCGGGCAGATCGTCGCCGCGGGCACCTGGCGGCACCCGCATCCCACGCTCCAGCAGGCGGCGTAACGCCTCACCTAGGTCGCCCTCCGACATCAGGTCGTCCGACAGGGCGTCCAGGACATCCTGCGCCGAGAGGTCGGGCAGGCGCTGTGACCCATCCCATCGCGCGTACCGGTATGGCCCGCGTCCGGCCAGGCCCATAGGTGTCGCTGGGCGGTCCTCGCCGTCCATGGCCGGGAGCGTCATCCCACCCGACGTCCTCGCGGTGCCCGACGGCTGCGCAGCAGCTGCCAGCCGGCGAACCCGATACCGGCGGCGGCAGCCGCGAGCATCGCCCCACGCGCTCGCTCTTCCTCCGATCTCGAAGGTGTCGGCGCCGTCACGGCCGTCTCGGGAAGCGTGCTTAGCCGCCAGTAGAACGATGTGTCACCGCTACCGCGCGGCCCGACGAAGCGCACGAAGATCATGAGGCGCCAGTCGCCCGCCGGCGGCCCTTCGAACGTGATCCGCGACCGTGGTGAGCCCTTGGGGGCGCGTCCCTCCGCCAGCCGGCGCTCGCTATCCGGTCCGTCGCGGCCATCCGTGTAGCGCTGATAGGCGACCACCCACCGCTCGATGGCCCAGCCATCGTTCAGCTGGAATCCGATCGTCTCGCCACCCTCGATGCGGGTCACCGGCGACCGAGGCAACTCGCCGATGTCGCCACAACTCGCGTGGTCCCCGCTGTCCAGGCAGTAGCTGCCGTCGTCGCCGACCACGCTCGAGTCCGCTTCCCCCGAGAGCCAGCCGCGCGGCGGTGCCACGTGTACCGCGAACGCCGGCGTGGCTAGCAGCAGGATGCCGGCTGCCGCTGCCGTCACGGTCCGGATCGACGACCAAGTCGCAGCTCTAGGCACGATATCGACCTCCGCCTCCCGGCACCCCGCGCTCCTTGTTCAGCCGGCGGTGCAGATGGAGCCCCTCCAGGATGAACTCCACGGCGGACGCCACCGAGGACGGCGAGTCCGAGACGCCGAGTGAGCGCACGACCGGCTCGAGGCCGGGCGTCTCGTGCAGCCAGCGCACGTACTCGCGCGACGGCACGAGCTCGCCGGTCTCGACGACCAGACCCGACGCGAACGCGTCGACGACCTCGTCGAGCTCGTCCACATCCACGCGTCGGGCGAAGACGTTGTAGAGCGCTCGCGTCATCAGACGGTCCACGACGCGCTCCTCTGGCGACTCGTCGCCGAGCGTCTCGAGCTCGATCTTGCCGGTCGTCGTCGGCAGCATCGCCCCGAGATCGCTCACCCGCGGCGCACCGGTCGGCTCCCCGAGCCTGACCGCGCGCTTCAGCGCACTCGCGAGCAGCACTTCGAGGTTCGCGATGCTGACGCGCACGCTGACGCCCGAGCGCTGGCTGATCTCCGGAGAGCGGCGCGCGAGCTGCGTCAGTTCGGCCACGATCTCGAGCATGAACGCGGGCTCCTCGATCGACGGGGCGCCATCGGTGGCGAACCGGACGCGCTCCTGGCGCATGATCGCGATCTCGTCCTCGATCGACCGCGGGTAGTGCGTCCGGATCTGCGAGCCCAGGCGGTCCTTGAGCGGCGTGATGATCCGGCCGCGGCTCGTGTAGTCCTCCGGGTTGGCGCTCGCCACCACGAAGAGGTCCAGCGGCAGGCGCAGGACATAGCCACGGACCTGCACGTCGCGCTCCTCGAGGATGTTGAGGAGGCCGACCTGGATGCGCTCAGCAAGGTCGGGCAGCTCGTTGATGGTGAAGATGCCCCGGTTGGTGCGGGGGATCATGCCGTAATGGATGGTCGAGGCGTCCGACAGGTATCGGCCCTCGGCGACCTTGACCGGGTCGACCTCGCCGATCAGGTCGGCGATGGTGATGTCGGGCGTGGCCAGCTTCTCCGCGTATCGACGATCACGCGGCAGCCACTCGACGGGCGTGGCGTCGCGCTCCGCTTCGATGCGGGCCAGCGCGTCGACCCCGATCGGCGCCAGCGGGTCGTCGTTGAGCTCGCTCCCCGCGACGACCGGGATGCCTTCATCGAGCAAACCCACCAGCAGCCGCGCCAGGCGCGTCTTGGCCTGGCCGCGCTCGCCGAGGAGGCACAGGTCCTGGCCGGCGAGGATGGCGTTCTCGATGGCCGGGATGACCGTCTCGTCGAAGCCGATGATCCCCTCGAAGACGGGCCGCTCATCCGCCAGCCGAGCGATGAGGTTGGCGCGCATCTCCTGCTTGACCGAGCGAGGCTCGTAGCCCGCGTCACGCAGCTCCCCGATCGAACGGGGATCTGCCGAGGCGGCGGCGTCGGAGAGTGGCACGGGTCGCTCCAGCGAGGTCGGGGCGGCGAGCGTACACCGGGCCCGGTCACGCGTCAGTGGATGTGCGGCTCCGCGT
>JACCXQ010000190.1 GCA_013696945.1 Chloroflexota bacterium
GTCCTCATCCCCGGGCCGCGCCGGGCGGACGCGCCGGTCCAGCCGCGCTCCCAGCAGCGTTCGTGGCTCCAGTGGGGCCTCGCCGCAGCGGCGGTGCTCGTCATCGCAGCGCTCGGGGCGTGGAACCTGGCACTCCAGTCGCAGGCAGATGAGACGCAGCAACGCACGGCCCTCATCGCGCGCGCCATCAGCCTCAGCGCGGATCCCGCCGCCGATGTCGCGCGGATGCGCGGGACCGGCCCTGCCCAGGGGGCGAGCGGGTTCGCCGTCTTCCCGGCCGACGGGCCGGGTTACATCGTCCTGGTCGACCTGCCGCCGGCGCCCGCCGGAGAGACGTGGCAGGTCTGGTCGATGCTCGACGGGCAGGCGACGTCCGCCGGGCTCATCTCGGTCGGCGCGGATGGCTACGCGGTCCTCTCCGGCCTCCAGCGTCTCCCCGGCATGGACGCCGTGGCACTGACCCGCGAGCGTGCCGGTGGCGCCGACCAGCCGACGATGGATCCGGCCGTCTTGGGGGAGATGAGCGCCTAGACCTGGTCGTGCTCCGCGACGGAACTCGATAGGTGCCATCGTCAAGTGGCTGTGACCGGCGTTGTTGACTGTCCAGCGACGCCGGGCGGACGGAGGTCCATGCTAGGAGAGTTCTTGGGATGCGCACCGGTTCGTGTGCGGCGTAAGGGGGCAGAAGCCAGGTGAGTCAGTAGTGGCACCCCACTTCATCTCGTCTACGGTCAGCCGCGCTACCGCGTTTGGAGCCGCGCTGCTGGCAATGCTGGCACTCCTCGCAGGGGGCGCAAGACTACGAGTTCAGTCTCTGTACGAGTCAAGACAGCTTCGCTGGGTGCTAGGAGAGTTGGTGGAGGTGAGATGAACGGACGGCTGGTGACTCGACTCATCCTGAGTGCCTGCATGGCTGGTGCGGTGATCGGGGCGGCGAGCCCTCCCGTCCTGGGCGCCTGCACCGGCGACATCAAGGGGGTCAGCCGCCCAGCGCAGGCACGGGGCACGACGTTCACGGGCACGCTCGTTCGGACGTTCACTGAGCATGATGCCCTCGAGGGGAATAGTCTCCTGATCCATCTCCGCTTCGACGTGGACCGTGCCTATGCCGGCGACGTCGCACGAAGGCACGAGATCTTCACGCTGACACCGAATTGCCACGGAGTGCACGGCCTGGAGGTAGGCGACCGCTACCTGCTCAGCACCGGCGAGCCTCTTGGTGGCGCGATCCCATTGGTGACGGCCGAGAATACCCTGGTCTGGCGCGTGGCTTCGGGGGACCGACTTTCCCTGCTTGGCTTCGACATCCCGGCACGGTCGTATCCGGCGATCTTCCGCTCGGCCGATGAGCTCGACGAAGCGCTCGCGATCATGGCGCCCGGGGGGAACGGCCATCTTCCGGACACCGCCACGATCGAGGACGCGCCTGGCTCGGAGCGCGGCCCTGACGCCGGAGGCCTGGTCCTCTTCCTGCTGTCGGTCGGGCTCGGGATCATCGCTACCACGAGACGACTGGGACAGCGAGTCGCGGAGCGCCGGTTCAGTCGAGTTCGATGAGCGCCTAGACCTCGTCGCGCTCCGCGACACCCCCGGGGTCCGAGGCGCGTGCACGGTCGAGCAAGCGGGCGGCCGCTTCCATGAGGGCATCGGCATCCGTCCCGTCCTCCGGGTACCCGGCGACCGCCGCGGTCACGGTGATCGGCAGGTCCGGTCGATCCGGACCGGTCACGGGGTTCAGCAGGGCGTCACGGACGCGCGAGGCCGCCTCCTGACCGGGCGAGCCCGGGCAGATCGCCGCGAAGGTCTCGGGGCCGATCCGCGCCACCGTGTCGATGAGGCGCAACTCGTTGGCGAGCGTCGCCGCGACGCGCCGCAGGACATCGTCGGACGCGCCCGCGCCGTCACGCTCGGCCACGACATCGAGTCCATCGACGCCGAACAGGGCCAGCCCGACCGGCGCCCCCTGACGTTCGGCCCTCGCCAGCTCCAGCTGGAGCATCCGGTCGAACGCGTGCCGGTTCGCGAGCCCGGTCAACCCATCCGTGTTGGCGACCCGGTCGAGCCAATCGGCCTGCTCGTTGAGCGTGTTCTCGAGGCGGGCCTGGCGGATGGCCACGGCGGCTAGGTCGGCCATCGCCAGGAGGGCCTCCGAGACCGCCGCGCCGGCGGGATCGGCCGAATCCCAGCCCACGACCAGCAACCCCTCGATCTCCGTGTCGCCGGCCTGGTCGGTCGCCACGAGCGGGACCGCGCTCGAGGCGCTCAGCGTCGGCGGGAGTGCCCCGCCGAGCGCGGCGACATCCTCACGCGACAGGGATCGTGTCTGTCGGTCGATGAGGGCGGCCGACACGGCGGTCGGGGCCGTCGTGATCTCGAGTGCCGAGGCGCTGCCGGTCGCCCCATCCCACGCCACGGGGACGATCCGCTCCCCGGCCGCGTCGACGAGGTAGACGACGACGGCCTCGGCGGCAGCGACCCTCCGCGCCTGCGAGGCCAGGGCGCCGAGCTTCGAGTCCAGGTCGCCGCCTCGCGCGACGACACGGGCAGCATCGAGCAGGCTGACGGTCTGCTCGGGAAGGTCGGTCACGCACCGATGATACCGGTCGCTCCCCGCGCCGCGGCCCCATCTTTGGGCTGTTCCGCGGCCTCGGCGAGCTCGAGCAGCGCGCGGTATCGCGAAGGATCCACGTTCCCTCCGGAGACGACGCAGACCACGGGCCCGTCGGGCAGCTGCTCACCGTGGGTGAGCCATGCCGCCAGGCTCGTCGCGCCGGAGGGTTCGACGACCATCCTGGTCCAGCGCGCCGCCGCCAGCATCGCCGCGGCGATCGACGCCTCGTCCACCACGAGCACGCCGTCGAGCCAGCGGCGGAGGTGCCGGAACGGGAGCCGCCCGAGAGACATGGTGCGCATCCCGTCGGCGCTGGTGCGGGCCACGTCATCCGCTGACCAGCGCACGATCCGTCCCTCACGGAGCGAATCGCGAGCGTCAGCGGCCAACTCTGGCTCGACGCCGAGGACCGTGGCATCGGGCCGGATGGCCTTGACCGCGGTCGCGATGCCCGACGCCAGCCCGCCACCGCCGATCGGGACCAGCACGGTGAAGGGCCCGGGCGGGAAGACGCTCGTGTTGCCCTCGGTGGGGGCGTCCTGCAGCTCCGTGATCTGCTCGGCGATCTCGAGCCCGCACGTCCCCTGGCCCGCGATGATGTGGCGGTGGTCGTAGGGCGGGATCAGCGCGAGCCCCTCCGTGTCCGCGATCGCCGCGGCGCGCTCGGCGCGCTCCTCGCTCGCCGGCCCCACGAAGACGATCTCCGCCCCGTCCGCCTCCACGCCGGCGACCTTGGTGCGAGGCGCGTCGACGGGCATCACGATCACGGCGCGGATGCCAAGCAGCCTGGCGGCCCGCGAGACGCCCTGCGCGTGATTGCCGCTCGAGGCCGTCACCACGCCGCGCGCCCGCACCGCTTCGGGAAGCTGCGCGATGGCGTTGTACGCGCCGCGCAGCTTGAATGCGCCGATGGGCTGGAGGTTCTCCGGCTTCAGCCAGACCCTGGTGCGTCCGCGCGGATCGCCGGCGAGCGGCTGACCGAACGGCAGCAGTGGGGTTCGGACGACGATGCCGCGCACGCGGTCGGCGGCCTCACGGATCTCCGCAAGGGTGACCAGCGGCTCGGCATCGAGACCCATCTGTGGCGTCGCGGGCGGGGAGGGCACGCCGGTATACTGCCGCGCAGACGAACGGTCCGCCAGTCGTGGAGGAGCCCATCGACGTGCCGCACGGGACCACCACCGAGCAGCGACTCGGGATGACGATGGCTCCGTCGCGCCGCGCCTCCAAGGTCGATTCGATCCGGCCCACCTTTGGCTTCGACGATGTCTCCCTTGCACCTGGGGTCGAGACGGTCGATCCGGCCGAGGTGGACACCGCCGTCGACTTCTGCGGACTTCGGCTGGCGATCCCGATCCTTGCGGCGGCGATGGACGCGGTGGTGGACGTCCGGCTCGCGGCCGAGCTGCGGCGGCTGGGCGGCGCGGCGGTCCTGAACCTGGAAGGCGTCCAGACGCGCTACGACGACCCGCACGCGGTCATCGAGCGGATCGCGATGGCTGCTGAGGGCGAGGTCCACGACGTGCTCGCCGAGGCCTACGCGCAGCCGGTCCGGGAAGAGCTGGTCGCGCAGCGGATCGCGGAGCTGCACGCCGCAGGAGCGCCCGCGATCGTGTCCGCGACACCGGCCGCCGCACGTCGGCTGGGACCGTTCTGCGCGGAGCAGGGCGCTGACCTCTTCCTGGTGCAGTCGCAGGTCTCGTCTGCCCGACACCTGGCGTCCGGGTACGACCCGCTCGAGCTGTCGGAGTTCACGCGGCTGATGGGCATCCCCGTCGCGGTCGGGAACACCACCTCCTACGACGCTGCGTTCCAGCTGATGTCGCAGGGCATCGTGGCCATCTTCGTGGGTGTCGGGCCGGGGGCGGCGTGCACGACTCGTGACGTGCTGGGGATCGGCGTGCCCCAGGTGACGGCGATCTCGGACGTGGCAGCGGCGCGCGACGCGTTCTTCGACGACACCGGTCGCTACGTGCCGGTCGTCGCGGACGGCGGCATGCGTCGTGGCGGCGAGCTCGCCAAGGCCGTCGCCGCAGGCGCTGACGTGCTGATGCTGGGCTCGCCGCTGGCGCGCGCCGAGGAGGCACCCGGCCGCGGCACGAACTGGGGTATGGCCGCTCCCTCGCCCACCCTGCCGCGCGGCACACGCATCCGCGTCGGGACGGCCGGCTCCCTCGAGCGGATCCTGTTCGGCCCGGCGCACGTCACGGACGGCTCGGAGAACCTCGTCGGGGGGCTGCGCCAGTCCATGGCCGCCCTCGGCGCCCGGGACCTCCGCGAGATGCAGCAGGTCGAGATGGTCTACGCGCCGTCCGTCGGCTCGGAGGGCAAGTCCTGGCAGCGAGGGGCTCGCTAGATCGGAGCGTCGCCGCAGCTCCCCGCCCAGGGACCGCGGCGCGACTTCGCACATGATCTCCGCACTCGGTCACCGCCCGGCGGAGCGGCCGGTAGCCGGGTGATCCGCTTCTTCAAGGCTGTTGCGATCCTGATCGTCGTGGCGATCGTTGGATTCGTGTTCGTCCCGCTCGTTCGCACGTCGGTCCGCACGGCCGGGCTGCTTCCTGAGGTGCTGGAGCTGGGCGTGCGGCCGCTCTCC
>JACCXQ010000206.1 GCA_013696945.1 Chloroflexota bacterium
GATTCGACCTTCGAAGCCTGGAGGGCGGATTCTTCGAGGGCATGGCGATCGACCTCCACATCGACGATGCGTCGCGCAGCTACCACGTGCCATTGCTCATCGCACCGTACGCCGTCACGACCTACCGGGGGAGCTGACCGCGCCGTGACCGACCCCGCGACGCGGCTGCCGTCCATGCGCGAACTGGATCAGATGGACCTCGCTTCGTTCACGGCCGCGCTCGGGGTGTTGTTCGAAGGCGCTACGTCCTTCGTGGCCCGCCTCGCGGCCGATCGGCCGTTCGGCACTTACGACCAGATGGTGGACCGGGCCCGTGTCGTGGCCCTGGCCATGCCCGAGACGGAGCAACTCGCGCTCATCGACGCCCACCCTCGGATCGGTGCACCGCCGGCGGCGGTCTCGCCGCTCTCCTACGAGGAGCAAGGCTACGATCGCGAGCCGGACGGCCTGTCTGCCACGGCCGACGAGGAGGCCGCGCGGCAGCGCCTCCGCCTCGATCTCGAGCGGCTCAACGACGCCCACGAGGCCCGCTTCGGCTTCAGGTTCGTCATCTTCGTGGCGGGCCGTCCGCGGCAGGATATCGCGAAGCATATGGAAGCCAGCCTGGGAGCCGATCGCGAAGCGGAGAAGCGGCGAGCGCTCGCTGACATCATCGAGATCGCACGCGACCGGTTGCGCCGGATCGGTGCGCCCGATGGGTGGAGCACGGCAAAGGAGGCGGGTTGAAGACGGAGATCCACTACGGCAAGGCACAGGTCTCGACCTACCGCACCTACGCCACTCCGCTGGAGGGCGTGACCCCGATCCCAGAGTCACCCTTCACCCGGCGCCCCAATGTCCTCATGGGCGCTGAGATCGACGTCAAGGTCCTGGGCGAGTCGTTCCTGGCCGCCTACACGGAGGGCGACAACCGCCTCGTCGTGGCCACCGACACGATGAAGAACTTCATCCACCGCGAGTCGCTGGCGTTCGATGGCTCGACCCTGGAGGGCTGGCTCTTCTTCATCGGGCGGCGGTTCCTCGAGACCTACCCGCACATGGAGCAGCTCGAGATGGCGGGCCGCGAGTCTCCGTTCCACGCCGCCCGCGTGCCACGGGACGGGGGTTGGGCCGACAGCGGGGTCCTCTTCCACCGCGGCCATGGCGACCGGGCGACCGCGTCGGTCGGGCTCGACCGAGCCGCCGACGGGACCATCTTCCCGACCGACCTGCGCAGCGGCCGCGCCGACCTCCAGATGGTCAAGGTCTCGGGCAGCAGCTTCGCCTCCTTCGCGCGGGACGAGTACACGACGCTCCCCGAGCGCCCCGACCGACCGCTCTACATCCACTGCGACATCGGCTGGCGCTACGACGATCCGTGGATCGCCATCACCCCCGACGCCTCCCGCTACGTTGCGCACGAGCAGGTCGTCGGCCTCGCCGCGACCGTCTTCGATGAGTTCGTGAGCCTTTCGATCCAGCACCTGGTGCACGAGATCGGGCAGCGGATGCTGGCGCGCTGGCCGCAGCTCGTCGAGGTCTCGTTCGAGGCGCAGAACCGGCTCTGGGACCTCTCGCACACGTCCGAGTCGGACGAGCGGGTCAAGGTCTACACGGATCCACGGCCGCCGTATGGCCGCATCGGCCTGGTGCTCCGCCGCGACTGATCAGCGAACTCGCAACCGTTCCAGGTCGGCCGGAGTATCGACGTCTGGGTCCTCGCATTCGACATCGATGAAGACGGCGAGCGACGGCTGCGAGGCGACGAGCGGCCCGAACCCGCGTTCGCCGTGCAGCATCGATGCGAGCCCCCATGCGCTCCGCCGGACGAGCACCGGATGGCCAGGTGCGCCGGAATCACCGAACCTTGGCACGATGAAAGCGGCATCCGCCGTGGTTTCGGCAGCCTCGCGGAGCCGCGCGACAAGGTCGGCGGAGAGCAGCGGATGGTCGCCGAGCACGATGAGGGCGGCTTCGATGTCCGTCCCGGTGCGAGCCGCTGCCTCGAGTCCGAGCCAGACCGAGCTGCTCAAGCCCTCGTCCGGCTCGTGATTGCGCAACCGCTGCTCGTCGTGCCAATCGATCGCATGCTCGATCGCCTCGGCATGGTGACCCAGCACGACGATCGTCCGTGCCGGACGAAGTGCCGCCACCCGATCGAGCACGTGCTGGAGGAGTGGCTTCCCGTCGAGGAGCGCAAGGAGCTTGATCGGTGCCTCCGGCGAATCTGCCGCGAACCGTGACCCGGCGCCGGCCGCAAGGACGATCACTACGACCCGAGCCATCTGCACGGCCCGACTCTAGCGGCCAGGAGGAGCGCTACCCAGGGCGCCGCCAGACGCGTAGGCCAACATCCGAGTAGACACTCGGCTGGCCATCTACCAGAATGCACACGACGCTGTCCCCGAAGCGGGGTGGCCCGGGCTGGCCTGGAGCTACCGGTGCCAGCCGGCGGAGATCGCCGAGGTCGACCGGACCGTCGAAGACGATCACGAACGCCGGGGTATCAACATCGAGCTCTGGCGCGCGACCAAGCGTTGGGGAACACCTCCCCCATGACCTGCGACGCCCGAGCGACCTCGAACGCGGCCACAACCTCGCCGCGTGAGCCGAGACATCGCGCGACGCGCGGGTCGGTGGCGTTGGCTCCCGCGCGGGCGAATGCACCTGCGACGAGCGCAGCCATCGCCACACCAGCCGCTCCGCGTCGTCTCCTCACGTAGCGCGGGACGTTGCGCTCCGGACACACCGAAGTCAATGGCCACTCATCCCGGATGGAGCCAAGGCAGGGCGATCGGCGTGTTCGTGGCCACATACCTATCGACGAAGGAAACGACCCCGTGGCCAGTGATAGGGCTCGGCGGCACCTAAGCGAGGCGAATCGGTCATCCGGGACGAACCTGGCGACCGGCGAACGGGCGCGAGGACGCACCGACTGTGGGTTCGCCGCCGATCAGCTGTGGGTCCTTGGTCGATAGGTTGCCCGCGGCGAACCCGCGGCGAAAGGAAGCGTCGCGCGGAAGGAAGAAAGGGTCGCACGAACGAAGGGTCGCACGAACGAAGGGTTGCGCTAGCGCGGCGGCGCTCCGTGGGAGCACTCGTGCGCTACTCGTCGATCGCGTCCAGGGCGGCGATATCGAGCGAGCAGCTCTCCAGCGTGCCGGCGAGCGAGAGGGCCGCATGGCCGATCGTGACATCCGATGGCACCCCTTCCTCCCCGGCGAGCCACCCGGCGACCCACGCACGGGCCTCATCGGGACGCGCGCCGCGGTACGAAGTGGCCGCCAGGTCGCCCAGGAAGGCTCCTGCGAGCGCCGCATCGGGCGTCCCGAACTGGGTGACGAGCGCGGTGAGGTGGCGCACGCGATGTTCGTCCGTGGCGTCGATGACAACGCTGTAGTCGATGGTGCCGTCCTCGCTCGTCGCCCAGCACGACCACTCTTCGCCGAGCTCCGAGGCATCCGTCTGGGAGCACTCCAACCCGGCTCGCTCGAGCGTCTGCTGAACGCGGGTGAGCCCGAGCCCGGTGATGTAGCGCGGCGCGCCCGGATCGGTGACGCCGGCACCATGCGATGCACCCTCATCGGTGGCGACCCCAGCGGGCGATGTCCCCGGCTCGGGCGCCGGTCGCGGGAGCCTGACACCCTCGGTCGCCGGCTTGCCAGGGGCTGCATTCGGCGCGGCGGCGGCAGCCGAGGCCCGCTCGTCCGGGCCGCCCGAAGCGCCCCCACAACCCCCAGCGAGCAGTGCGACGCTGAGCGCGACGAGCACGGCCCCCCATCGGCCGGTGGGAATGGCCATCGAGGCTCCGGGCCCTCGATCGCGTCGCGGCCGCCACTGGGGCGGTGGCCGGGCGGCGCCCAGCCATCATGCGCGCATCCGCGCCGGTGCGCGAGGGCATCCGACGTGCCGGAAGTGCGCCGTACCGTGACCCGTGCCTCATATCATGGGGACTCGGCACGCCACGACCCAGCCGTGGCTCGTCTCCGCGCCACTCAGCCCAGGGAGGAAGCGACGCGATGGCCATGGCGCGCATGCCGCGGTACGACATCTCGAACGACGGGATGGGCCCGTACGCGATCTTCTACTGCGACCGCTGCAACCGGGAGTACCGCAGCAACCCCAGCATCAAGGCGACCATCAAGGAGAACGTCCAGCGCGGCGCCCTCGGTGGTTTCCTGCGCAACATCCCCATCGTGGGCGACTCGGCCGCGAACGAGGTCGAGAACGACCGCTACCGGACCGACATGTCAGCCGAGGAGCTCCAGACGGCCTGGGATGGGACCAAGCAGTTCTTCCGCGAGTGCCCCACCTGCCACCAGATCGTCTGCATCCCCGACTTCGACGAGCCGACCGGGTTCTGCGACGAGGACTCGCCCCGCAAGGCGGAGGTCGAGGCGGCCAAGGCGCAGCAGGCCGCGGTCGCGTGGAAGGGCGTGGCCGATGTCTTCGGTATCACGGGCGCCGTCCAGAAGGGCATGGCCAATGCCGCCGCCCAGCAGCAGGCGCAGGCGGGCACGGGAGCGACGGGTGCACCGACCGGCACGCCGTGCTCGAACTGCGGGACCGCCCTCGCGCCGGAGGCGAAATTCTGCGCGAATTGCGGGACGCCGACCCCGCAGCCCAAGGCCTGCACGAAGTGCGGGACGGAGCTCGCGGCGGGCGCCAAGTTCTGCGCGAACTGCGGGACGCCGGCCGCCTAGATCACGCCGACCGATCCAAGCCCGGAAAAGGGAAGCCGGCGGGCCCAGGGACGCTCGGGCCCGCCGACATCGAAGCGGAGATCAGGTTTAGGCCGCGACCGGGACCCGTCCTTCCCGGCCGCGCCGTGTCACATGCGATCCGTTCCCGCCCCCGGACGGTGGGCTGCGCAGCGCGCAGGGAACGGACCGGGGTTCAGTAGTCCGAACACCCGTTCGCCTCGTGGACGGCGGTCGTGGTGTGCGTGACCGCGCGCAGCGCGTCAACGCGGCCCTTGCCGTAGCACTTGTCGTAGCCCGAGATACCGATGTCGATGCTCGTGTTCTTGAGCCGGCGATCGACGCTGCCGACGGGCATCTTCATGTCGCCGTCATCACCCATGACCCCGAAACGGCTGACGATGAGCGCGGCCACGCCGGCGGCGTGAGGTGACGCCATCGACGTGCCCTGGAAGCAGCCGTAACTGTTGCCGGGCAGCGTGGATAGGATCTGATCTGCGCACGTCGATCCGTCGCCGCCCGGTGCCGAGACGTCGGCCTTGCCAGGCCCGGCTCCGTAGCTCGAGTACTCGGACTTGGTGCCGTCCGGGCCGAGCGCGACGACCGCCGTCACGCCCTTGACCTCGGTCGGCATCTGGTCGCAGTCCTCATCGGTCGCGCCGGCCTGGAGGTCTTCGGGATGGTTAAGGTCGAGATCGTTGTTGCCCATCGCGGCGACCGGAGCGACGCCGCGGAACCGGGCGTACTCGATCTGCCGCTCGATGGCGAGCCGCCACGCCCTCTGGTCGGGGTCGCTGAGGCACTTGAACTGGGTCGAGTTGGCGGGCGGGTCGTCGTCGGCGAAGAAGCTCATGTTGATGACTTCGAGGCGGGCCTCGCCGGCGTAGTGGATGCCCTGGATGACGGAGTCAGCGAAGCAGTAGCCGCTCGTCTCGCAGACCTTGACCGGGACGAGCGTCACGCCGGGTGCGACCCCGACGATCCCGAACCCATTGATCTGGGCCGCGATCGTGCCGGCGACATGCGTTCCGTGGAATCCCGCGTCGGTGAGCGGATCGGGGCTTGAGGTGACGAACGAGCGCGCGAGCGTCGTGTCGACGTTGCTCGTGGTGCCCACGCGGAAGTCGGCGTGGGTCGAGTCGACACCGGTGTCCAGGACACCGACCTGGACCTTGCGCCGCCCATCCTCGATGGCCTGGGCCCTGCGAGTCCGGATCATCCGCATGTCCCACTGCTGGCTGACGAGCGGGTCGGTCGCCCCATCACCCTCGCCGGCGGCCGGCCCGAGCACGGTCAGGTCGCCCCGGGCGATCGCCTCCTGCATCGATGGAACACCCTTCCAGGCGAAGCTGCGCCCGACTGCGTCGACCAGGGCATAGGATCCGACATGGGACGCGAACGCCTGGTTCGCGGCATCGACGATCATCACGCCGGTGTCCCGACTCAGATCGGCGACGATCGTGCCGCCGGAATCGCGGACGATGTCGAGGGCGTACTGGTGGTTCAGCGCGTAGTTCCCGCCGAGGGCATACGAGCCGTCGAGGGCGTAGGTCCCGCCGAAGACGACCAGATATCGCTCGACGGCTGATGGGGTGGCACCTGCGCCGAGGGGCAACGTCAATGCTGCGACGGCGGCGATGGCGAGGCTGGCGACGAGCACCTTCAGGCTGTGCCGGCGCGAAGACGATGGACGGGACATCGGGACGGGCCTCCTCCTGCCTATTGACACCACCGCATGTGGTATCAGGAGCAGGTTAGAGCACCACGAAACGGGGTGTCAAGTCCGGAGTTTGGGACTGTGGACGGCCGGGGCCACTTGGAGCGAGACCTAGGGCAGTCCGACCTCGTCCATCGTGAGCACGAACTTCCCGAAGTCGCCGTTGATCGCGTCGGGCGTCCCGATCTTCGCCCGGTTCACGACGATGTAGTAGCGCTTCTTCGTGGGCTCTTCCAGTGTGAGCACGCCGGGATCCTCCGCGGTGGTCGGGCCGCGCGCGTCGTTGGCGGTCGTGTCGGTCACCCCCGCGCCGCCCGGTAGGAACGGGTGCGTGGATGCGATGAGGTTGAAGCCGGCGTTGTACAGGTAGAGGTCGTAGGTCTCATCGTCGTCGTCGGTTCGCGCGTCGTAGACCTCGAAGCGCACTTTGGCGAGGCCGGGCGGGAGATCCACTGGGTAGATCAGCCAGTCGGCCGCTGCACCCTGGGCAGCCCCGACGACCGACGGCCAGACGGTGTTGCCCTTGGCGAACACGTCCTGTGCCGAGATGATGCGCGCCCGCGGTCCGGCGGGGTTGCCAGCGACCGGCTTCGGATCGTGGAGAGGCACTGTCGCCACGATCGGGATGCGCAGCTCCTGGCCGTTCGTCAGATGGACGAGCACGGCACCGCTGTAGATGCCCGCTGCGGTGCCCTTGGGGACGAGCACCGACATGCGCACCGTCCTGCTCCCACCGGCCGGGATGGCGGTCGGCCCTGGAAGGTCGATGACCCAGGCGTTCCCGCCGGTCGTGGGGATGGCCGAGCTGCCATCGCTGGGCTGGCTGGTGACGAACTCGAAAGTCGCGCTCGTGGCCGGTGCGCCGGGCGCGTTGCGGAGCACCCAGGGATCGCTCTCCGGGTCGCCGGGCGTGATCGCGCCGAGCATCCACGAGGCCTGGAACTCGCGGTTCCCGGGGACCGTGGCGGCGCCGGCATGATGCGCCCCGCGGTAGATGACGACACCGTCTCGGAGCGCATCGAGGGCAGCGGCTGGCTGGATCTTGCCGGCGCCCTCGCTGAGCGGCCCGACGAACGGGTCATCGGCGTCGTTGCGCGCCCCCTGGAGGACGAGCGAGCCGAGCAGCGAGCCGGTGATGATGTCGGCGAAGCTGCACAACAGCGGGATGATGGGGTCCGGTGTCGGCGGACAGTCGGCCAGATCGGTGATCGTGCCGTTGTCGGTAGTGAGGATCCAGCGAGAGTCGTAAAGCTCGGCGTGGGCAGTGTTCATCAGGGCCGCGCGGACGAGCGCATACGTCTGCGCCTTCACACCGCTGATGCCCGACGGGCCCTTCGGCAGCTTCCCGTAGCGGTCGACGTAGCCGTCGAGCAGCAGCGCGGCGGCGCCTGCTGTCGCCGGCGAGGCCATGGACGTTCCGGTGGCCGTGGCGTAGCGCGGATCGTCGCGCGTGTTGACGTTGAGGTCGTTCGCGTCGATGAGGAGACCCTGGGACGACTGAGTCGACACGATGTTGTAGCCGGGCGCCACCAGGTCGGGCTTGAGGTAGCGCCCCTCGATCTGACCCCGCGACGAGAATGGTGAAAGCGAAGGGGGTTGCGTGCCGGGTGAGCCCTCGGGGCAGGTGTCGGTGTCATCGGGGGGCGGCTCGGGCGGGTTCATGTAGCCCGCGCAGGTGTCGCCCGATGCTGTCTCGTCGTGGTTGAGGTCCCAGTCCTTCGGCGTCGCGCCCACGGTCAGCGCCTGGGCGGCGCTGCCCGGAGTCTCGAGGACACTGCCCATGTACGGCCCGCTGTTCCCGGCCGCGCTGACGAAGAGCGTCCCGTAGCGCGCCGCGAGCCGGTCCACGAAGAAGCTGACCATGTCGATGTCGTGGCCGGTGTTGAGCCGGAGCGGGCGCGACTCGGAGCCGAGGCTGGTGTTGATGATGTGCGCCCCGACCGGCGGGCAGGCGACCGACCCCTCGCTCGAACCCTCCGGCATGGCGGCCCATTCGATCGCGGCGATGAGGTCGCTGTTGATGCCGGCGCCGGCATCGGTGAGCACCTTGGCCACGGCCAGCTCGGCGTCCGGCGCGATGCCCAGGTACTTCCCGTCGTCATCGGGCGTGGTCGGGTTTCCTTCTCCCGTGCCTGCCGCGATTCCTGCCACGTGGGTGCCGTGGCCGTGTGCGTCGAAGCCACCAGTACCCGGCGGCGTACAACCGCCGTTGAAGTTGCGGACCCGGTCAGGGTGGGCCTTGAGCGGTGGGGGCAGCTCCGGGCCGTCAGGCGTCGGGTTGCCCCAATGCCGGAAGTCGAGGTCGTCGAGATCCTGATGCGACAGGTCCATCCCGGTATCGAGGATGGCGATCCTGATTCCCTCCCCGGTCGCGCCGTCGTCCCACAGCGTGGGTGCGTCCAGGTCGATCGGGGTCCCGTTCGGCGGCGTGCTCTGGTCGATCTCCTGCTCATGATCTAGTGCGACAACGACCTCGACCGGGATCATCCACTCGACCCATGGAAGCGCGGCGATCGAGAGCACCTCGGCCGGCGACGCAGCGATGGCCACGACGGGCGCCGTCTGATAGGTACGCAGGACGCGCGCGCCAAGGTCGCGCAGCACGCGACGGTGCGCGGCGTCGTTCGGCTGCGTCAGGAGGGCGAAGACCGGCAGCTCGCCTGGCTGGTAGCCACGCACGAGATCGGGGATGCGCTCGTCAAGTCGCGATGGATCGGCCACCAGGTCGGCCAGCCCGTTGCGCAGCTTGTCGGTCGCAGTCGCTGCGGCAGCATCGACGGTCCCGGGCGCCGGGGTCCGCGCTGGCGCCGCCAGCACCGAGGTCCCGGCGACGAGGAGCAGGAGCGCCGCCGCGGCCGCCGCCATTCGAAGGCGCAAGCCGATGCAAACGCTACCGATGATGCGTGGGTCCATGCCGCTCCTTCTCCCCCAGGCCCGTTCAGGCCGGCTGTGCCAGTCGCTCGACGAGCCGTTCCTCTGCCTGGTCGTACGTGAGGCCGCTCGACCAGACCGCGTCGAACGACAGTTTGAGGGTCTTGGCAAGCGAAGGGTGTTCGACGACCACGATCGTCAGGTCGGCGCTGCCCGCCACGGGGTCCTCCATCCCGAACATGACGATCGTCTCGTCGATGATGACCAGCTTCAAGGGAAGATGCGGCACGAACCGCGCCTCCTCGCCGGCCTCGACAAAGGCGCGCACGCCGGCCACGAACGCCGGATCGTCGAACGCCGAGAACTCAT
>JACCXQ010000243.1 GCA_013696945.1 Chloroflexota bacterium
GTCGACAGTCCGGTCCCGCCTCCGATGGCCACGATGCGTGGCCCGCGCGCCAGCGACCTCTTCTGGTAGATGAGCTCGACGAGCGGCTCAGACCGCGCGGGGAAGGGCTCGAGGAGGACTCCGAGCAGCCGCCAGCAGCCGTAGAGGAAGATGCCGAGCCCCACGATCAGCACCACCGCCGGGCGCAGCGCCAGCGGGAGCGACTGCAGGCTCACCAGATCGAACAGCTGTCCCGCGAACGAGTCGGCGGGCACGTCGCGGAATGCCAGTCGGATCACGAGCGCGCCGGCAAGCGCGAGCAGGAGCTCGCCGAGGAAGACGACCGCCAGCCAGCGCTTGACTCCGATCCCGGGGCGCAGCCAGCGGCGCAGGCGGGACGCCCGGCTCTCGCGGTCCGGGGGCACGCGACCGCCAGGCTCGACGACTCGGGTCATCGATCTTCCACGAAGCAGGCGGACGGGGTCATGAACGCTCCAGCTCTCGGTGCCAGACGTCGACGGGACCGTAGTCGCAGCGACGCCAGTCCTCGGCGATCGCTTCGGCGATGGAGATCGAGCGGTGGAAACCGCCCGTGCAGCCGATCGCAACCGTAAGACGCGTCTTGCCCTCCGATCGGTACGCCGGGATGGCGAAGTCGAAGAACTCCCGTGTGAAGCCCAGGAAACGCTGAGTGACCGCCTGCCCGAGCACGAATCGTTTGACCGGCTCGGTGAGGCCCGAATGCGGACGCAGCTCGTCGATGTAGAACGGGTTCTCCATGAAACGGACGTCGAAGACGAGGTCGGACTCAAGCGGGACGCCGTACTTGAAGCCGAAGCTGATCAGCTGGAGCGCGATGCCGTCCATGTCGGTTTCGAGCCGGAGCGCACGCTGGATGCGCTCGCGGAGCTGCCGCGACGAGAGCTCGGACGTGTCGATGATGACGTCGGCGTGCTCGCGGACCTCTTCCAGCATGCGACGCTCCGCGGCGATGGAGCCGGCCACGCTGCCCCGTGCCGTCGAGAGAGGGTGACGGTGGCGCGTCTCGCTGAAGCGCCGGATGAGGACCTCGTCGCGCGCCTCGAGGAAGAAGACCTGCGGGATGATCCCGCGTCCTTCGAGCGCACCCATGGCAGCGTCGAGGGCGAGTGGGGCGTCACCGGCACGCACATCCAGGACGAGCGCGACGCGTTGGAAGCGGACGGGGTCGTCTGCCACGAGCTGCGCGAGATCGCCGAGCAGCTCGGCCGGCACGTTGTCGACGACGTGGTAACCGAGGTCCTCGAACAGCTTGCTCGTGGCGGTCTTGCCGGCGCCGGAGAGCCCGGTGATGATCGCGACGTGCGGCCGTTCGGCGTCAGGCATCTGTCTCCGGCGCGCCGCGCCCCAGGAGCAGGATGGTGATCTCGTACAGCACGTACATGACGGCGCTCATGACGAGGGGGCTGATCGGGTCGCCGCCCGGCGTGACCACGACGGCGAAGACGATGATGCCCACAGCGGCGTAGCGTCGAGACGCGCGCAGGCGTTCCAATGACAGCACACCCAGCTTCGCGAGCAGCACCAGCGCGACGGGGAACTGCATCACCGCGCCGAACACCAGGAAGATCGTCGTCACGAAGCCGAAGTAGTGCTCCGCGGTCGGGAACGACTCGAGCACGTCGATGATCTGGAACGAGAGCAAGAAGGCGATGGCGTAGGGCATCGTGACGTATGCCACGCCCGCGCCGAGCAGGAAGAAGACGATGGTGAGGGGGATCCAGGGCAGCGCGGCGCGGCGCTCGCGCGGCGTGAGGCCGGGCGCCACGAACGCCCAGAGCTGGTACAGGATGATCGGCAGCGCGAGCAGGATCCCGATGATGACGGCGATGCGCAGGTAGACCATGAACCCACCGGTCATGCTCAGGAACACCACCTTGCCGCCGGGCAGCGGGTCGAGCAGGATCTCGATGATGGTCGGCGCCACGAAGAAGCCGACGGCGGACCCGACGATCACGGCGACCAGGCTGATGGCGATCCGCCGGCGGAGCTCGTCGAGATGCTCGACGAGCGACATGACCTTGTCCTCGCCGGCACCCGTCGGCCGCGGTGCGCTGGGTGTGGCCGGGCGCGGGGCGGACGTGCCGGACGTGCCCGGCATCGGCCCGCGGGCAGGGATGACGATCTCCCCGCTTACCGCTCGCGTGGGACCGTAGGACTCGTCGGTGGGGTCACCCATGGAGCTGGACCGAGGTCCGGACGCGAGCAGCCGCGGCCGGACCGATCAGGAAGGGTCTTCCTGAGCGTCGGCGGGCGTCCCACGGGGCTTCGCATCAGCTTCTCGCGAGCTCAGCGTGTTCGGCACGGGTTGCGAGGTCAGGCTGGTCGAATCCTGGATATCGGTCGACGCCTTGCGGAACTCGCGGATGGTCCGCCCCATCGCGGAGCCCATCTCGGGCAGTTTGCCCGGACCCAGGATCAGCAGCGCGATCCCGAGGATCAGCAGCAGTTCGAGCGGTCCGATGGTCGGCAGCCCCGGCATGCGCGACATCCTACACCCTCAGCCGGTCGGCCCAGCCTCCTGCCGCTGCCTCGAGTGCCTGCGCAGGATCGCGCGCATCCATCGCGGACGAGGCCACCTCCCGGGACACGTTGACAAGGAGTGCGCCTCCACAGACTTCACCTGCGCGACCGTCCGTGGCCGGTCCGGAGCGCAGCACGGCGTCGAGATCGCCGCCCTGGCGTCCGACGCCCGGGACCAGGAACGCGAGGCCCGGCGCCGCATCCCGTGCTGCCGCAAGCTGCTGTGGCGCCGTCGCGCCCACGACCAGGCCGCACGTACCCTTTCCGCCGTCCCACTCCGCGACACTTCGGGCCACGTGCAGGTACAGGGGTCTCGGCGTGTCGCCGTCCGTGGTGGAGACCGCCAGGTCCTGGAATTCGCCGGCGCCCGGATTGGACGTCCGGCAGAGCACATACGCGAAGCGACCGGGCCGTTCGAGCAGCGGCGCGATGCCCTCCAGTCCGACATACGGGCTGACCGTGATCGCGTCCGCGCCGAGACCGTCGAAGACCCATGCGGCGTGCTGCTCGCTGGTAGATGCGATGTCGCCGCGTTTCGCGTCAGCGACGAAGGGCAGGTCCGCGGGCGCCGCCTTTCGGAGTCGCTCGAGTGCCGCGATGCCGGGGCTTCCCCACGCTTCGAAGAAGGCGAGGTTGACCTTCACCGCCGAGGCGTGCCGCACGCCCGCCTCGAGGAGAAGCCGAGCGAAGGCCTCGACTCCGTCGAGCCCGTGGGGGAAGCCGGACGGCAGCGACCGTGGGTCGGGGTCGATGCCGAGACAGAGTGAGGTCCGCGTCAGCCGGATGCGATCCGACAGCCGATCGAGGTACGCGCCGCCCAGGCCGCGGGCGGTCGTCATGGCGCGGTGGTCGGCTCGGCGCTCGGTGGTGTCGCTGGCGGCGCCGTCGGCTCCGGGATGAGGTCGGGCGGGAACCACCAGGCGGGCGGTGACGAGGCATCGAGCGAGCCATCTTCGGTGATCGCCTTGTCCTCGACGAACGTGATCGCCCCGCCCTCCTGCGTGAACGTCACGATCCGCAGGTCGACCCCGAGGCCCTGCAGGTGGAGGTAGGCGATCTGCTTGCCGTCCGGCGAGAAGATGGGTGCGAAGCTGCGCCCGTCGTTGGTCAGGCGCACGACCTCGCTCGACCGTGCGACGTCGAGGACCACGATGTCGCGCCCCCGCCCGGTCGTTCGCTCGGCGGCGATGAGCGCGCCGTCCGGTGACCAGGACGGGTTCGCATAGCCGCCCTTCACCAACTGGAGCGACTTGTCAGCGAGCGTGTAGATGCCGATGCGCGGCAGGCCCACGCTGCCACTACGGACGTTGTAGGTGAAGGCGATGCGAGTCCCGTCAGGGCTCCAGGCGGGATCGCTGTGGCCGAGCCCGGCGGAGTTGCGGACCTTCAGGTCCGTGACGCGGCCGCCGTCGGAAGGCATGGTGCTGAGCACCACATCACCGAAGCCATCGTTTCCGTCGCTCGCGAGGGCCAGCGTGGAGCCGTCGGGGCTGACGTCCGGCTGGAGAAGCCACGTGAACCACTCCCCGCCCGAGGGCGACGACTCGGTGTCGCGGAAGAGTCCGTCCTTGATCTCCGTACGCGCGGAACCATCGGGTGCCATGCGCATGACCGCCGGCGCGTAGAACGTGTAGCTCGCGAAACGGTTCGCACAGCCTGCTTCGAAGCGGCTGCATGCCACCTTCGCCTGGCGCTTCTCGCGCGTCTCGATGAAGTAGATCGCCGACCCGTCACGCGTCCACGCCGGCGACGAGTCCGTGCCCTTGTCCGAGAGCTGCCGGAGATCGAACCCGTTGGCGGCCCAGATGTTCCCCGTGCGGGTGAAGAGCAGCGTGCCACGGACCTCGGTCCGTTCCTCCGGCGGCGGGGTGATGACGACGCTCGGGTTCGGCGTGCGACCGGGTCCGATCGGGCCGCCACCGCCGTTCCCTCCCCCGCCTCCGTCACTTCCACCACCGCCGGTAGCGGGTGAGCCCGTCGAGCCGAGCAGGTACCCGAGGCTGACGACTCCGACGAGGAGCACGATGACGGCCGCCACGAGCGGGGCGACCGCGGTGCCCCCGAGCCCTGCGCGGCGGCGCTCCGGGACTACGTCCGGCTCACGTCGACGAGTGACCATCGTCACGCGGCGTGCTCCATCAGTCGCAGGGCACCGGCAGGAGCCACGTCCCGCACCTCGAGCTGGAGCGACTCGAACCCTCCGAACGCGCGGCTCGCGAGGCGTGCCACCACATCGATCGATGCGCCTTCGGCGAGGGACGATGCCATGTCGTCGGCGCGCCCGAAGCAGATCCCGTCGAGCACTTCCATCCCCTTGCGAAGCGTGATCTGCACGTGCCCACCGCTCACCCGCCGGACCCGGCCGACGCGGAGCCCGCTTATCCCGACCAGCGGTGGCAGGTCTCCCGATCGATCGAGGGCAGCCAGCTCCCGAAAGAGTACGTAATCGACGGCATCCGCGCCGGTGACCAGGTCGAGTCGCAGTGGCGGCCGCGGGTCAGGCACGGTCACGCCGGCGGCGAGGAGCAACAGGCGATCACGAAACTCCGCGAACCGGGCGCTCGGCAAGCTGCAGCCGGCGGCGGCCGGATGCCCACCATGACGTTCGAAGAGATCCCCGCACGCTGCGAATGCTGCCGCCAGGTCGAACCCGCCGGCGCTCCTTGCCGAGCCGCGCCACGGGTCCGTGATACGCGAGAACACGACCGTCGGACGGCCACTTTCCTCTGCCAGCCGCCCGGCGATGAGGCCGATGACGCCGACCGGCCAGTCGCCCACGATCACGATGACGCGCTCATCGGGCACACCTGCCAGCTGATCCCGGGCCTCCACGAGCGCCGCTGCGGTGAGCTGGCGACGAACGAGGTTCGCGGCCTGCAGCTCGGCGGCCGATCGCTCTGCTTCATCGGCATCGTCCGAGATGAGGAGCTGCGCTGCCGCGGTCGCGTCACCGACCCGCCCCACGGCGTTGAGCCGCGGCGCGAGCGCGAAGGCGATCGTGTCCGGGTCGACCCGCTCGGGAGCGAGCCCCGCGTGGCGCAGGAGCGCAGCGATCCCCGGCCTGGGGTCGCGACGGATGCGCTCCAGCCCGAGCCGGATGATCGCCCGATTCTCGCCGGTCACAGGCACCAGGTCCGCGAGCGTCCCGATCGCGGCGAGGTCCGCGAGATCCAGGGCCGCAGTGGCGCCGTCGGGCAGATCCGAAAGGATCAGCTGAGCCAGCTTGAATGCGACGCCACTCCCCGCCAGGTCGGGGTGCGGGTAGCGGCTCCCCGGCAGGTGTGGGTCGACGATCGCCACTGCCGCCGGGAGCGTGGACGGGATGCGGTGGTGGTCCGTGATCAGCACGTCGATCCCGGAGTCGACGGCCGCGGCGACCTCAGCGACGCTCGAGATGCCACAGTCGACGGTGATGATGAGCCGGCGCTCCTCGCGGGCGGCTCGTTCGACCGCCGCGAGCGATAGGCCGTGGCCCTCGGTCAGCCGGTCCGGCACGTATGGCTCCGCGTCTATCCCGAGCATCCGCAACGATCGCACCATGATCGCGAGCCCGGTCAGGCCGTCCGCGTCGAAGTCGCCGGATACGAGCACTCGGTCCGCGCGCGTGCGCGCGAGGCGGACCCGGGCCAGGAATGTCGCCGCATCCGGCAGCATCCATGGGTCGTGGAGGCAGGTCTCCGGTGGGTCGAAGAGCGCCGCAAGCGCAGCGCCGTCGCGGTGGCCACGTGCAGCGAGGACTTCCAGGACACGCTGCGAGAGCCCTCGGGCCGCACCGGCGCTCCGAAGCTCAGGCGTGAGGTCGGCTGTCCCTGGAAGCAGCCAGCGGAAGCGCGGGGCCAGCGGTGCCATCGGAACCGAGTCTGCCGAGACCGGCTCCACCGCCACTTAGCCGGCTCGCGAGGCGGCGAACTCGCGCGCTCGCCGCCGGTCGTCCCATTCGTGCCAGTCGACCAGCAGGGCACTGGCATTGAAGATCGAGGAGTAAGTGCCCGAGACGATGCCGATGAGGAGCGCCAGGACGAACGTCCGGATGGCGTCGCCGCCGAACAGGAGCAGCGCTGTGAGCGTGATCACGACCGTCAGGGACGTGTTGATCGAGCGGCCGAGCGTCTGCAACAGGCTGTGGTTCACGATCGCCGCGAACGGCTCACCGGCGTGGCGGATGCGATTCTCGCGGACGCGGTCGAAGACGACGATGGTGTCGTGCACGCTGAAGCCGATGACCGTCAGCATCGCGGTCACGAAGAGGGCATCGAGCTGCAGGCCGAAGAGCGTGCCAAGGATGGCGAACGTGCCGACGACCACGATGACGTCGTGGATGAGCGCGACGATCGCGGTCGCACCCATCCGGAAGTCGCCGAACCGGAAGGTGACCCAGAGGAGGATCCCGATGGAGCCGAGCCCGATGAGGATGAGCGCCTGTGTCGTGACCTCCTGGCTGACGATCGGGCCCACGTTCGACTCCTGGCGGACCTCGTCGATCGGCCCGAAGCGGTCCTGGAGCGCGGTGGCGACCTCGCCAAGCTTTCCCTCGGACGGGACGATGAGGCCGGGGCTCGGTGACGGCGCGGCCGACGCTCCCGCGGAGCCTGACGGAGAAGGGCCCGCCGAGGCATCGGGGCTGGCGGCTGGGTCGGGACTTGCGGACGGGTCAGGACTGGCGGGTGGTGAGCCGCTGGTCCCGGGCGAGCCGGATGGCGCGACGGTCGGCGGCGGGGTCGCGGGCGGCGCTTGCTGGAGTCCGATCTCCTCGGTCCGGATGAGCACGTACTGGCGCTCTCCATCGGTGGTGATGGCGACGCTCGAGTCGCCCAGCCCCTGCTCGGCGAGCACCTCCTTGACCTGTGCCCCCGTCGGAGTGCCGTCGCGGAAGTGCACCTCCCAGATGGTGCCGCCGGTGTAGTCGATCGAGAATTGGAGACCGAGGCGAGCGCCCGGCACGAACGTGAGGGCGATGAAGATGAGCCCGGGGATCGTGATGAGCAGGCTGATCGCGTAGTACCACCGCCGCTTGCCGATCAGGTCAAACACGGGCGCCGGCTTCTCGCGAGCGGCCACGTGCCTGTGGCGTGGCGATGGTGAACTCGTCGTCCCTGAGGCCGTAGAGATTCGCGTGGCGGGCCCATGGCTGGCGCACGATCCAGCGCAGCATCTCGCGGCTCAGCGTGATGGCCGTGAACATCGAGGTGAGAACGCCGATGATCAGCACGAGGGCAAACCCGCGGATCGTGGATGACCCGAAGTAGTACAGGATCGCCGCCGTGATGAGGCTCGACACGTTCGAGTCGATGATCGAGTTCCAGGCACGGTTGAAGCCTGCTTCGATGGCGCTCCCGACCGTCTTTCCGGCGCGCAGCTCCTCCTTCGTTCGCTCGAAGATCAGGATGTTGGCATCGACCGCCATGCCCACCGACAGGACGAAGGCGGCCACCCCGGCGAGCGTGAGGGTCACCGGGATGAGCCGGAAGACCGCGTAGACGATGAGCGCGTAGAAGAGCAGCGCGATGCATGCCACGATGCCCGGAAGGCGGTAGTGCAGGAGCATGAAAAGGAAGACGAGCCCGATGCCGATCGCTCCGGCGAGGAGGCTCTGCTCCAGGAAGCTCTGGCCGAGCGTTGCGCTGATCCGGCTGAACCCGACCTCACGGATCTCCAGCGGCAGGGCACCGAACTTCAGGACGGTGACCAGGTTGTTCATCTCGCCGACGGTGAAGTTGCCGCTGATGATGCTCCGGCCGTTCGGGATGGAGTCCTGGACGACGGGGGCGGAAACGACGATGCCGTCGAGGACGATGGCGAACCGCCGCCCCACGTTCTGAGCCGTGAAGTCGGCGAAGAGCGTCGTGCCCTCCGGCTTGAGCTCGAACGAGACGGCGGGCTGGCCGAACCGGTCGAACGTGGGCTGGGCGACAGAGATCTGATCCCCGCTGAACAGCGGGCTCGGGTCCATGCCGCCCGGGAGCGGCGCCCCGTCGAGGACCTGCTGGTCGAACTCGACCGGGACGATCACGAAGTCGAGGCGGCCGGTGGAGCCGATGAGGTCCCGCACCTCCTCCACGTTCTCGACACCGGGGATCTCGACGCTGATGCGGTCGCTGCCCTGCGTCTGGACGATCGGTTCGGAGACGCCGGTCGCATTCACACGCTGCTCGATGATCGTGCGCGTGGTGGCCATGATCTCGGCCGTGACAGCCTGCTGGTCGGTCGCGACGACCTGGTACTCGCCCCGGAGACCGCCCTGCAGGT
>JACCXQ010000259.1 GCA_013696945.1 Chloroflexota bacterium
GTCGAGGCCCGCGATGTCGGCCGCCAGGCCGCCCAGGAGGAGACCCCCGACCTGTCCCAGACCGAGGAAGACGCTGTACATGCCCATGATCGCGCCGCGGTCGTCTGGTGACGCTTCGGAGATGTCGGCGAGAAGGCCGAGCGCCGCCGGGGTCGCGCCCGCCAGCACGAAGAGCCCCGCGCCACCCGCCACGATCATGGGCACGCGGGCGATCACCGGGAGCTCGCCGCTGTGGTTCAAGGCGAGCGCCGCTGCGGCCAGGATGGCACCGCCACCGATGCCTGCGGCGATGATCGTGGTGCGTCGGTAGCGCGCGAATCGGTCTCCCCAGTAGGCGAGACCGGCGAAGAAGATGAGTCCGGCCACCACGAACGCCCCGGAGATCTCGAGGGGCGTGAACCCTCCGACCAGCAGCTGATCCGGGAATCGCGGATCGCGTGCCTTCACGAGCTGGAAGAGTGATTGGCTCGTATAAAGGCCGAGCGCGGCGTTGAGGCAGATCCAGGTCGGCGCGAGGAGCCAGATACCGCGCGTCCGGAGCAACCGCCGGTAGCGCGACAGGGCTCCGCCGCGCGGTGAGGAGTCCCGCGCATCGCCGGACGAGCGACCGCTCGATCCGCTCGGCGGTGGGCCGCTCGCATCGGCGGCCGGCCCGCCCCGGCCGTGCGCTCTCGCGTCGAGGAGATCCGCCGCGGGCACGCCCTGCCGATAGATCACGAACGCAAGCGCGTAGATGACCGCGTTCAGCAGGAACCCGGCTGCGCCGAGAACGGTATAGACGGCACCGGCCGCCGCGATCCCGGCTCCGATGCCTGCCACGGTCACCGCCTCGAACCGCGCCGAGACCCGGCCGCGGAGCGCCTCGTCATGCGACGTGGCCATCGCCAGGAAGCCCAGGATCGACGGGATGCTCGCGGCCGCCGCGGCACCCTCCAGGAGCCGCGTGATCCCGAGGAGCCCGAGGTCCGTGGTCACGGCCGTGAGCACGACGGCCACAGCGCCGAGCAGCGGTCCGATCGGCATGAGGCGGCCGTGGCCGATGCGGTCGGAGAGCACGCCGAGGATGGGCGAAAGGACAAGCTCCGTGGCGAAGAACGCGGCCGTCAGCAGCGCGACCGTGAATGCGTCGACCGTGGGTCCGCCATGGCGCGGCAGGTCGGCCAGGTAGTAGACCAGCATCGCGGCCGTGAGGCCGCTGCTGAACCGCAGGACGAGCGTCCCGGCGAGGCAGGCGAGGATCGGTCGGTCCACGTCGCCGAGCGTAGCGCCGGGCCGGCGGGCAGGGAGGCGGATCGGCGGCTTCGCCGCTCGGCTGCGCTTCGCCCACTTGGCTGGGCCGCCGCCTCTTCGGCTGGGCTTCCCGCTCGTCTGGGCTTCGCCGCCTTTTCCACTCAGAGTGGACGTGTAGGGCGTCGAGCCGCCCTATCGGCGTGTGTCTGTGCCCGTCGCGACACATCATCGGTCGCGATAAGCCGCTAGCGGCTGTCCGGCGTGGTAAGGAGGCCGACCTGCGTCGCCTTCAGAGGTCGTTGGCCGTCGATGGAGCCCACGCCGTCCACTCCCAGGAGAGAGTGCCTGGAGTGCGCTGATCCGCCTGAAAGTGCCTGATCTGCCCGAGGTGCCTGAACTGCCCAAGCTGCTCGACCTACTCGACCTACTCGACCTGCCGACCTTGCCCGACCTTCCCGACCTGCCCGACATTGCTCGACTTGCCCGACGGATGCCCAGTGCCTGATGCGATCGCCCGCACATCGGCCGTGTCGGGCTTCCCGCCGGTGCTAGCATGGCTGCCGAGTCGACGGTCGAGCCGCATGGTCCGAAGCCGGGCCCGGCTTACGACGCCGGCCCTGGAGGTTTGACGCATGGCCACGGTCAGCTTCGACCACGTCTGGAAGCGCTACGCGGGCGATGTCGTAGCGGTCAACGATCTCACCCTCGAGATCCAGGACGAGGAGTTCCTGTGCCTCGTCGGGCCGTCCGGATGCGGGAAGACGACCTCGCTCCGAATGATCGCCGGGCTGGAGGACATCACCGAAGGGCAGCTGAAGATCGGCGACCGCGTGGTCAACGACCTGCCGCCCAAGGATCGCGACATCGCGATGGTCTTCCAGAGCTACGCGCTGTATCCGCACATGAGCGTGCGCGACAACCTCGCGTTCGGGCTGAAGCTGCGCAAGGTCCCCAAGGCGGACATCGAGCGTCGGGTCCAGGAAGCGGCCCGCATGACCGAGCTCACGAACCTGCTCGACCGCAAGCCCAAGCAGCTCTCAGGCGGCCAGCGGCAACGTGTGGCCCTGGGTCGGGCGATCGTCCGCGAGCCGGCCGTCTTCCTGATGGACGAGCCGCTCTCGAACCTCGACGCGAAGCTGCGTGTCCAGACGCGTGCCGAGATCGCGCGTCTCCATCAGCGCCTCAAGACCACCGTCGTCTACGTGACGCACGACCAGGTCGAGGCGATGACCATGGGCGATCGCATCGCCGTCATGGACCGGGGCCTCCTCCAGCAGGTCGGGGCGCCGCAGGAGCTGTACGAGCGGCCGACGAACCGGTTCGTGGCCGGCTTCATCGGCAGCCCGTCGATGAACTTCCTGAGTGTCCGTGCGAACCAG
>JACCXQ010000267.1 GCA_013696945.1 Chloroflexota bacterium
GTCGTGCTGAGCCTGCTGACCGGATATGCGCTCGCGACGGCGATCATCGGCGCGGCCGTCTTCGTGGACCGCGTGCGATACGCCGGGCCCGCCGAACAGCGGATCGTCCTTGGCGCGCTGGCGGTCGCGATGGCCATCGGCGCGCTCGGTGCGGGCTTCGCGTTGCGCCTGTTCTCGGCCATGCTCCTCAGCCTCGTCGGACTCGCGCTCAGCATCGGCGGGCTCGTCCTCCTCGCGGGAATAGGCCCCGAGACGGACCTCGGGATCCTCGTGGCGGGTCTGGCGGCTTTCGGGCTCGGCTTCGGATCGACGGTGACACCGAGGAGCACGGTCGCAGTCGAGGCGCTGGGTCGCCGAGCGTTCGGTGTCGCCTCGGCGGGCGTCACCGTGGCGCGCATGGCCGGGATGGCCGTGGGCCTCGCCGTGCTGACCGGCTTCGGGTCACGGCGCATCGAGTCGCTGAGCGTGGTTCTCGTCGATCCGGTCGCACGTGATGCGGTCCTCCCTCCTGCGCTCCGGGGCCGTCCGCTCGAGAACAGCCTCGTCGTGGAAGCGCTCGAGACGTGGGCCAGCCAGCAGGCGGCTGCCATCCTGTCCGGCCTCTTCATCGTGGCAGCCGCCGTCCTCGTGATAGCCATCCTGCCGACGCTGCTCATGCGCGACCCCTCACGCGGCCAGCCAGATGAGCGCATCATCCCGACCGATGAGCGAAGCATCCCCGACGACGAGCTCCACGAGCCCGCCCTCGCCCTCTGAGGGCGACCAGTCGGACGCGTCGGGGTCCCTCCGCGGCTTCGTCTGGGGGCCTGACGGCGTCGTCGCCGAGGTCAACGACCTCGACGTCCTCCAGCGCGCTCACAACGACCCGGAGACGCGCATCTGGATCGACGTTGAAGGTGCGTCGGAGGCCACGCTGTCGGCCATCGCGAAGTGCCTGGGCCTCCACCCGCTGACCGCCGAGGACATCATCGAGCGCAACCAGCGGGCCAAGATCGAGTACACCGCGGGCACGATGCACCTCGTGCTGTTCGCGCTCCTGTACGAGGGGGAGGTCATCTCGGCCGAGCTCGACATCGTCCTCGGGACGGACTTCCTCCTGACGTCGCATCCGCCGGAGTGGCGCCCCGTCGACGCGCCGAACATCGCCCGCAACGGTGTCGCCCACTACCTCGGGATCGGCGTGGACCACGTCCTCTGGGCGGTCGTCGACGCGGCTGTCGATGGGTACTTCCCGGTCTTCGACAAGCTGGGCGATGAGATCGATGACCTGCAGGACCAGGTCCTCAGCCGTCCGAACCGCTGGCTCGTGGAGCGCTTGTTCCAGCTCCGACGGGATCTTCTGCAGATCAGGCACGCGGTGAGTCCCGAGCGCGAGGTGTTCAATCAGCTGACCAATCGGGAGAACCCGCTCATCCACCGCGACCGGATCATCTACTTCCGGGATGTGTACGACCACCTCATCCGGCTGACCGACGAGCTGGACAGCTACCGGGAGATGGTCAGCACGACGCTGGAGGCTTACCTGTCGAGCGTCAACAACAGCCTCTCCGAGGTCATGAAGCGCCTGACGGCGGTGACGGCCGTCCTCGCCGGTGCCGGCGCGCTGGCCGGCATCTTCGGCATGAGCGAGGCGGGCCTCGCGCTCAGCTTCGAGGATCTCCGGTTCTGGTTCGTGACCGGCATCATCGGGATCCTGAGCTTCCTGGGATTCGTCTACTTCCGACGCATCGGGTACGTCTGAACGAACCTGCCGTTCAGCCGCCGTAGCACGGACGCGGCTGCGGTCGCGGTTGGGCCTCGCCTCGTGACGCTGCGGTCTCGCTGATGAACCTCGCCGCGAGCTGGAGCTTGGGCACCGTGCCCAGCGGCCCCTCGCTCGTCTGGAGGACGAGACGTCGCTCTCCGGCAGGCACATCGAGCGCCAGCGAGAAGTCAAGCGCGTGGCGCTTCACCCGCTCGATCTCGTACAGGTAGCGCTTGTCGTCGTCGGTGTAGACCTCGACGAGCGCGCCAAGGAGTGACTCTCCGTCGCGCCGCAACGAGGCCTCGAGGAGCGG
>JACCXQ010000270.1 GCA_013696945.1 Chloroflexota bacterium
CCCGAGCGCGCCGCGACGATGGCCGAGGTCAGGCGAGCCACGACACCGAGACCACTCGGCCATCGGATACTGTTTCCTCGGTCGATCGCGCGCCCGTAGCTCAGTGGATAGAGCGACTGACTTCGGAGTATCCGGGCGTCAGTGCTGTGCCTCCCTGAGTGGCGACCCAAGCGATTCGTGCCCAGTTATCTGCTGAGATGCAGCGCCAAACGAGCGCACGTGAACTTCCCGGGGTGGCGTCGGCGGAGGACGTCGAACCGTGCCGTAACGAACGCGGACACGACCGCCTTCTGTGCCTTACGTTTCGGGATGTCGGAGATCTACGGACGGACGGAGCGGACGGCAATGACTGTCGATGAGGTGGAGCAGGGAGTATCGCGGAGAGGCCGCTCTGTTCGAGCGGTCCTCGACGCGATGGCGGCAGGCGAGGACCTGACTCCGGAGGAGGAGGCCGTTCTCGAGTCGCTGAAGCGGATCACGCGCCGTCAGACGCCTCCGGAGGCATCGAGCGGCAGGCGCCCGGCGGAGGAGCCGACAGGCGCGGCAGGCCTGCATTCGCTCGATGCGGCAGTGAGGCGAATTGTCCGGGAGGAGATCGAGGCAGCACTCGACGCGCGGGGCTTTCCGAGTGGCAACCGGTCGTGACACCCGCGCGCCACGGGGACAAACGCCCCCGATCGCAGCCGCTCGACTGGCGACATCGTTCTGATAGAACGGCGGGATCCTCGAAGACGGTGTAGCGCAGCTTGTCGCCCAACGTCGTGAGAGAACAGAGCTGGCGCTCGATTTCGATCGAGTCGAGGCTGGAGCGCAGCTCGGCGACAGCCCCTGACGGCGAATCCCGATGCGAGAGCACAGAGATCATCAAGCGACTATCGCCGACGCGGAGGATCCACAACTCTTCGACCTGCCCGGGTCCCGAATAGCCATAAAGGCATAGGAGAGCGGTGGCGCGATCCAGGTCTTGAGCACGCTCTCAACGCACTCGGTGAAGACCAGCTCGTCTGGCACCGTCAGCGCCAGGTGCTTGCCGGCGTAGCCGTAGACAGTCACGTTTTCCGGCGCCAAGGACACCTCGAAGGGCGGCAAGGCGGCAGTGGCCATGGCTAGCTCGTCCACGGTCTGGCCAACCGGCGGGTTCGCACGCTGTGATCCCGAGCCGAAGCCGAGGCAGCCCGCGCGCCGCTTTGGCGTTGACGGGGAGCCAAAGACGTGGTGTCGCTCGCGGACCAAGACGTAGACCGCGCAGCCGAGCGGCACGCCCTCGCCGAAGCCGCCGCCGCGCCCTACAAGGCCGTGGTACGGGAAGCTGAGGAGCGCCTCCGGGCCGCCGAGCGTGTGGCGACCACCGAGCGCGTACGGCAACGCCTCGAGCACCTGTCGTGGGAAGAGCCAAACCGCACGCCCACCAGGAGCCGCGACCTCGGCGTCGGTCTCGAGCTGTGACCGACGACGTCAATGCAGCCAGTGCGTCCGCCGCGCGTTCTGGTCACCGTTCTGGCGCGCTCGTGTCCGCCCCGAGTGCCGAATCGGTCGCGAGTGAGCTGACGGGTGGGCGTGCGTTCCGTGCTCGCGGTCGTTGCCTGCCATCGACCGTCACAGTGTGGGCGGTCTGCCAGCCCGCCCCGTCGTCGGTGGAGGTCACGGTCGAACGGCCCGGAGACCAAAATGGGGCCGTGAGTGTGTATGCGAAGGCTCGTGCGCATGACCGGATCCGCGAGATTTCACGTGCTGGCCTGGACGTGGCCAGCTTCCTCGACGAGGCAAGTTCCGTACTGGCGTTGGCGGTTCCCAATGAGAACCACCTGAGCGGGCCGTATTGGTACACGCTTGATCCGGGGTCGCGACTGATTACGAGCGACTACGGCGGTGAGGGTTGTGAACTCGACACCAGCGAGGTCATGCGTTGGGAGTACCTCGACGATGACGTCAACAAGTACGCGGATGTGCTCGCCCACCCACGCCGGGTGCAGACCCTGCAAGAGGTGACGGGAGGCGAGCCGGAGCGCAGCCGCATCTACCGCGAGTACATGGCCGTAGAGGGCATCGCACAGGAGATGCTGGTCGCGCTGGGTAGCAAGACCGGTGAGTTCTGGGGAACGGTCCGCCTCAACCGCCTCCGGGGGCAGCCGGAGTTCGACGACGACGAGCTCCGATTCATGGCGGCCGTCGCACCCGACCTCGCCGAAGGCATCCGGCGAGGACTGGTGATCGGAGAAGCGACCGACCCGGATCTCCCGGACGCTCCGGGGCTGATCATCCTCGATGCGGATGGGGAGATCATCTCGTTCAGCGTCGGGGCGAACCACTGGATCGAGCGACTCCCGAATCGACCATCTCGTGGATCGCTACCTGCCTCGATCGCTTCGGCTGCTTCGGCCGCCCTGGCTTGTGCGCGCGGGGAAGATCCCGCGGCAGAGTCCAGGGTCGTGGTC
>JACCXQ010000265.1 GCA_013696945.1 Chloroflexota bacterium
AGCGTCATCGGTGGCACCTTTCTCTTCCTTGTCCGGCCTCGTCCCGGGGCCGGAATCACGTGACCGACCTTCATCCTGTCGGGACGAAAGGTCGGTCCTTCCGCGGTGCCACCCGCTTTCGACGCCTCTGGCCTCGTGGCCTCGCGCGTCGCGCTCTTCTCGCCGACGGGCCTCGGTCCCTTTCGGGGTGCCGCAGCCGATCGGTGCTGCCGTGATAACGCTGGCGCGCTGCGCCGGAGCCTTGTCCGGGGGCTCGCGGGTCCATTCACCATCGCCGCCGTCCCGGCTTCCACCAGCCGCCGGGTCTCTGCATCGGCCGCGCGACGGGTACTCCTCCCGGTCGTCGCCCGTATTCGATTGTGGCGCGCAGTCTAGCGAGTCGGGCGTCAGGCGTCGATGGTCGATGTGAGGGGCGACTCGTGTAGGCGTTCGTAGGCCGCGCCCGTGCGTCTGAGATGGCTGCAGAAGAGGACGACTTCCGCGACGCGCCACGCGATCGGAGGTTGGGGCGGCGTGCGCGACAGCGCCTCGATGAGCTCTGGCGAGGCGCGGCGCGCGACGGTCAGGTGCGGACGCTGCCCCGATGGACGGCTCCCACCACGCCAGCCGATCGCATCCTCCAGCGAGGCAGCCAGCCGGGTGATCTCGGCCGCGCCCCGATCGACGTCGAGCCACGCCACGCCGTCACCCCGGCGCGAGCGCCCGCCACCGCTTCCCAGGGTGACGTCGAACGCGGGGAGGCTCCGGGCGACCCGGTCGATCGCGTCGCACACCGTCGGGACGCCTTCCGGTTCGACCGGTCCCAGAAAGACCAGCGTGATGTGGAGGACCTCACGGGGGAGCCACCGAGCGGCCGGGAAATCGCGGCGGAACAGCGCGAGTCGCTGCTCGCACGACCGTGACGGATCCTCGGGGAGTGGCAGCCCGATAAAGAGCCGGAGGAGGGTCTCGGTCGGAGTGATCAGGATGCGCGGCTGGCGACCGGACGCTCCACACCGAGCAGGTCGAGCAGCTCGAAGAGGTCGGCGATGACGGGAACACCGTCGTCGGGCGGGATCTGTCCTGTACGAGCCTGATCCCCGATGTCCCGGTCGATAAGCACCGGCGTGATGCCCACCGCGCGAGCCCCCTGGACGTCCGCCGAGTACGAGTCGCCGATGTGGATGGCCCGTTCCGCGGGGACGCCCATCAGCTCCAGCGCGTGGTCGAAGATCCCACGGTGCGGCTTCTGGTAGCCGATGCGCGCGCTGATGACCATCTGCTCGAAGTGGCGCGCGACCTCGAGATCGTGGAAGAGCTCGGGCGCCTCCCACAGCCAGTTGCTGATGATCCCGAGGCGGAATCCTTCGTCCTGCAGTCGTTCGAGCGCGGGCAGGACATCGGGGAAGACGTGCCATGAGGCGCGCTTCTGGAACGCGCCCTCGATGGCGTGGAAGAGGTCATCCGGGATGTCCGGGTGGCCGAGCTCGGCGAGTACCTGGCGGTCGAACTCGATGATCCGCTGGAACGACGCCTCCGCCGTGGCCTCGAACGGTCCCTCGATGTCCCACGATCCGGTCGCCTCGCGGAGAGCAGCGGCGAGCTCCTCTTCCGTGACCGCGATGCCGAAGTCCGGGAACACAGAGAGGTAGACCGCGGCCCAGGACGGATCGGCACGGATCAGCGTGTCGCCCACGTCGAGGAAGATGACGTCCGGACGCTGGAGCTGTGGCACGCGAGGAGTCTAGCGGCGCGCCATAGTCGCACCGACGGCGGTCGGCTGGCGTGATCGTGTCAGCGATCCATGGAGTGACTGCTATCCGGGATCCGGGCGGCGGTTCCTGCCAGTGCGAGCAGATGTGAGCGCGGCCCGTGGATATCTGACCAGAACCGGGCGCATCGTCCGGCCTGACAGTCCTGCCACGGATAGCTGACATAAGTCGGAGCTGGCGGATCGAGACGCGTCACGGTTCAGGGCTCGAGGCCCCCTCTCCCGATCCCCGCTGCGATCCGCCAGCCATCGCGCGCGGGACGCCCACGCCCGGCTCGATGGCGCGGACCGGCATTCGCGCGAGGCTGAATGCGCGGCCGGGAACGCTGCGCCAGCCCGACACGCATCAGGGTCCACCCGGCGCGCTCGAGGGCCGGGCCGTCGAGGACGGCACGGGTGTCGAAGATGACGGGACGGCGCACGTGCTCCAGCACCGCTTCCCAATCGAGCTCGCGATAGGCCGGCCAGTCGGTTGCCAGGATGACGATGTCGGCGCCCCGGCAGGCGTCGAGCGGGTCGGCGCAGCGCTCCACCCCTCGCATCCGCGCCGTGACCGCCGCGCGCACCTGTGGATCGTGCGCTCGGACCAGGGCACCACGCTCGGTCAGCTCGCGGATGAGCGCCAGGGCCGGCGAATCACGGACGTCGTCCGTCCCTGCCTTGAAGGCCAGGCCCAGGACCGTCACGAGACGGCCATTCATCGGACCGACGAGCCGCTCGAGTCGGTCTATGGCGAGCCGAGGCCGCACCGCGTTGTCCGCCTGTGCTCCTTCGAGCATCGGCAACTCGATCCCGGCCTCGCGTCCTAGCCTGGCGAGGTTGGCCAGCTCCTTGGGCAGGCACGATCCTCCGAACCCGACGCCCGGCCGGAGATAGCTGCCACCGATCCGAGGATCGAGCGCCAGACCTCGGCGCACGTCGTCGATATCCGCGCCGTACGCCTCGCACAGATCGGCGACCTCGTTGATGAACGCGAGCCGCGTGGCGAGGTACGCGTTGGCGGCGTTCTTGATGAGCTCGGCGGAGGCGTAGTCCGTGATCAACACCGGAGCCGGGGTCCTCCGATACAGCTGCTCCACGAGCCGGCTACCCGGCCCCGGTTCGCCGTCGGAGGTGCCGATGACGACGCGCAGCGGCGAGAGGAAGTCCGACACGGCGGTCCCCTGGCGCAGGAACTCGGGGTTGAGCACGATGGTGCGCGGGTCGGCGCGGCGCAGCCAGAGCCTCAGGGACGTTGCCACCCCTGGCGGCAGCGTGCTGCGGACGACTATGGTCGCCTCGCGAGCGTGCTCGGCGATGGCGGCGCAGGCCGATCGCAACTGCGAGAGGTCGGCCGACCCGTCATCGGCCAGTGGCGTCCCGACGCACACGAGCACCGCCTCACGGCCCGCCAACGAACGCGCCGGGTCACCGCTCACGGCCAACCGGCCGCTCCGAAGCTCCTTGCGCACGAGCTCGTCCAGCCCTGGCTCGCTGAAGGGGACCTCGCCGCGCGTCAGGGCGGAGAGGCGGATCGGGTCGGCTTCCACGGCAGTCACCCGATGTCCCAGATTCGCCAGGCACGCGGCGGTCACCAGGCCGACATATCCGGCACCGAGCACCGCGATGTCGAGCGACGGTCCGCGCACGGCCGGCTGGTCCGCAGGTGACGAGCGGGCAGGTTGCGAGGTCATGCAGCGACGCTCCGACTGGCGAGCCGATCGTGGGCCGCATCGAGGAGCGCGTCGGCGATCTTGTGGCCATCGCGCCGGGGGCCGTGGATGGTCGCCAGCCGCAGCAACGTCGCGACCTCCAGATCACGCACGAGCCGCGCGTCGAGCATAGGATCGGATGAGATGGCTGCATCGAGGAAGTCCGATCGGACGCGAACGATCGCCTCTCTCGCCACGGGTCCCTGGATCGCCAGCAGGACGAGGTGCGCGCTCACGTTCGCGATGTCCACCGCCGGCTCGCCCATCGCCGCATCGTCGAGATCCAGGAAGGCGAGACCATCGCCCGATGCCAGGATGTTGTCGTGGTACAGGTCCCTGTGGATGGGCATGTACCGCCACGAGTCCCCATGGCGACGGATCGCTGGCCCGACCTCCTCGAGCACGGCTCGCGCACTGTCCACCAAGGCCGGCAGCTCCATCGCGAAGCGATCCACGCGCGCGACCAGCGGCGTGACCTCGTCGAGGGGCGCGTGCCGGCGGTCGAGGCGCGCGCCACTGCGGTGGAATCCGGCCAGCGCGGCCGCGATCGCGCCTCCCAGCCCCGTGTCACCGGCCAGGAGCCGCTCCGTGATCGGCGTACCGGTGACGGCCTCCTGGAGCACGAGGTGCAGCGATCCGATGCACCCGACCGGGTGTGGGAGGCGGAGACCGGGTACCGGCGATGCTCCGGCGAAGGCACGAAGGGTGGCATCGACGCGCGCGGCGCGGCCGCTCGCGTAGACCTTGCCGAAGAGGACCCTCGGCTGTCCGGCCGCGTCGAGCAGGTCGAAGCGGATCGTGCAGCGACGACCGGGCTTGTGGCGTACGAGCGTGACGTCGCGGACGTCTACCGACAGGCCGAGCGCGGTGCGGAGGTGACGCTGCATCGTCGGCGGGTCGAGGACCTCCCGGATCTGCGGCAGCGCCTCGTCATGGGCGAGTGGCGTGGTACCGGTGGTCCGTGTCCCGTCGAGCGCCTCTTCGGAGAGCGAGACGAGTCGCTCGATGGCGACCGGCCAATCGGGCTCCAGGCGTCGAAACGGACCCACCGCCATGCGCAGCAACGCGGCGGCCTCGAAACCGGCCATGTCCGAGCCGGTCGATCGGCCGTGCGAGCCGAGGTAGGCGTCGAGGAACGCTTCGCGAGCGTTGACCCCCGCGTCCGCGCCCCAGCGCGCCGAGACATGGGCAATGAAGTCCGCGACATCGACGCGCGGATCACCGAAGCGCGCCTCGTCGAAGTCGATGAATGTGACTCCGGTCTCGTCGACGAGGACCTGATCGTCGTAGAAGTCGCCGTGGATGATCGTCGTCCGCGTCTCGAGGTCATCCAGTCGACGCGCGATCCGGTCAGAGAGTCTCGTGACACGGGACTCGAGCGCTGGGATGAGCCGCGCCACCGTCCTCGCCGCGTCCCGGACCAGTCGTGTCTCCGATATGGCCGGCGCAACGTCCATCGATGGCATGGACGCCGCATGGAGCCTCGCCAGCGTCTCGCCGGTCAGGGCCGACGCGGCGCCGAACCGCGCCACGTCGACAAGGTCTGCCAGCCGCGTCCCGGGCGCCTGCTCGTGCGCAAGCCCCTGGACATCGGGCAGCACGGCCGCGAGCCGCGCCACCGGAAGGCACCGCTCGACCAGTGCGGTCGACAGTGCCGCGACGCGTGACGCGCGGTCGTCAGCGTATGTCTTGACATACAGGACGGTTCGATCCTGAGTCTTCAGCTGGGCGCGAACGAGTGCCTTGCGCCCTGGGCGGTAACGCACCACCACGGGCCTGGAGATGTGGAGCCCATGGTCGGCCCCGGTGAGTGCGCGAGCCAGTGAACGCCGCAGGGAAGGCCTGGCCGTGAGGGTCACGAGGGCCGGCAGCTGCCGGTCGACGGGGAGCAGCTGGAGCACCGCGTCGAGCTCGTCGATGAGGGCCACGCGCGGCTGGGGCGGCCCGGGATGACGCCGTGCGGTCCGCGCCACGGTCCGCGCGAGCATCGGCCCCGACCAGAGCTCGCGTGTCCTGTCGCGATCCCCCAAACGGACGCCGCCCTCGGTCTCGAGCCTCGACCCGTCTGACAAGCGGAACGTGAGCCCGTACTGCACGAGGCAGCTCGTCCCGGGCTTGTAGCGAACGTAGATCGGGCGGCACTCGAGCAGCTCGAGCGCGCCCGAGCGGCAGTCGTCGAGATGGCTGGCGATGATGGCGGCCATCGCCGCTCCATCGAGCGCTGTCGGTAGGGCCGGCAGGGCCGGATCGTGCGGCGGCGGGGGCACGAGGAGCAGCGTCATCCGGCGCTCCCGACGGGCGCGAGCACGGCGCGGGTGCACCCGCGACCCTGCCGCTTCCAGAGCGCCGCGTATCGTCCACCGAGCGCGACCAGGTCCTCGTGGCGACCTTGCTCGACGATCCGCCCGCTCTCCAGGACGACTATGCGGTCGGCGCGCCGGATGGTCGAGAACCGATGTGCCACGACGATGGCCGTTCGCCCGGTGAGCAGCTTGTCGAGCGCGGCCATGACGAGGGCCTCGGCCTCGGCGTCAAGGCCGGTCGCCGGTTCGTCGAGCAGCACGATGGGGCCGTTGACGACGAGCGCCCGGGCGATGGCCAGTCGTTGGCGCTGTCCGCCCGACAGGGTCACGCCGCGCTCGCCGATGGCCGTTGCGTAACCCTCGGGCAGTGCGCTGATGAAATCGTCGATGGCGGCAGAGCGAGCGGCAGCTCGGATCTCGTCCATCGTCGCATCGGGCCGTCCGAAGGCGATGTTGTCGACGAAGTCGCCCGAGAAGATCATGCCGTCCTGGGGCACGACGCTGATCTGGTCGCGCAGGGACCGGAGGGTGAAGTCGCGGACATCGTGCCCATCGATGAGCACCCGGCCGCTCGTCGGGTCGTGCAGGCGCGGGACAAGGCCCAGGATGGTCGACTTCCCGGCACCAGTGGCGCCCACCAGGGCCAGGGTCTCGCCCGGCTCCACGGTCAGGTCGATGTCGCGGAGGACCGGGCGCCCCGGTTCGTACTCGAACGAGACGCCTTCCAGCCTTATGGACCCGTAGAACCAGGGCGCCTCGTGGGAGCCATCGGCGACGTCGGGCTGATGGTCGAGGATGTCGGTGACACGCTCCAGACAGGAGCTCGCCTTGCTGGCCCGCTCGGTGACGCGGGAGATCCGTCGCAGCGGACGGTAGAAGCCCTGCGTGTAGGCGATGAAGACGATGAGATCGCCGGGCGTCATCGATCCGCCGATGACGCTCTGGGCGCCGAACCACAGGATCAGCCCGGTGGCGATGGCGAGGGTCAGCTCGACCGTTCGGTTGAGACCGGCCTCCAGCCGAGTCGCCTTGAGTCCGCTCCTCAGGCTGGCCTTGTTCAGCTCCTTGAGCCGCTGATCCTCTTCGTGCTCACGCGAAAAGATCTGGACCACGTGGATGCCGCTGAGCACCTGCCCGAGACGCCCGGCCAGCTCACCCTCGCGCCGGCGCTGCTTCCGTGTGGCATCCCGGATGCGGCCCGAGTAGATGGTCAGCAGCACGAAGATGACGGGCATCGCAACGACCGCCACCAGCGCGAGCTGTGGCTCCAGCAGGAACATCATCAGCAGGAAGCCGACCAGCATCACGCCCTCGGAGGTGGCCGAGAGGAGCGATGCGACCAGCAGCTCGCGCAGCATCGTGATGTCGCCCGTCAGCCGGGTCAGCAGGTCGCCGGTGCTGTGCTGACGATGGAAGCGCAAGGAGAGGCGTTGGAGGTGGGCGAAGACACGGCGACGGATGGCCATCACCACCTGCTGGCCGACCCGGGCCGTTCGGGTGCTCTGCTCGTAGTAGGCCACGCCGCGGATGACGGCGAGCACGAGGATCGACCCGATCGACGCAAGGAGGATGAGGGAGCGATCGTCCCGCAGCAGATCCTCGACCGCGGGCGCGATGGGCAGCGAGAAGGGCAGGCCGATGAGGACGTTGTCGAAGACGAACTTGAGGGGCCATGGCTCCAACAGCCGAGCCACGGTGTAGACGAGGGACGCCAGCATTGCGACCGAGAGATCCGCACGGTGTGGCGCCAGGTCGCGGCGGAAGCGGCGCACGACCGCCACCGCCACGCTCGCCCCCTTGAGCTGATCGCGGACCAGCGTCGCCGTGCCCGTCATGACACGGCCCCCGCGAGCGACGCGCTACGGGCGGGATCTCCTGCAGACGCGAGGGCATCAAGGACCCGCATCGCGTTCCGCTGCCAGGTGTGATGGGCAAGGACGTGGGCGCGCGCGGCGGCACCGACGCGGCCCATGTCGCGCTCCTCGAGCGCCGCCCCGAGCGCCCAGGCCAGCGAGCGATCGTCGCCCGCCTCGTACAGGTAGCCTGTCCGGCCCGGGACGATGCAGCAGCGGATGTCGCCGCCGTCGGCGGAGACCACGGGAAGCCCCGCCGCCATCGACTCGAAGACCTTGAGCGGCGAGAAGTAGAGTCCGCCAGTCGCCGCGTACGGAGCGACCGCGACATCGGCCGCAGCAAGGTAGCTGGGCACGGCCGCGTACGGCACCGCGCCGACGAACCGACAGCTGTCAGCGATCCCGAGGCGCGACGCAAGCGCGGCCACGTCGTCGCGGGACGGCCCGTCGCCCACGACGAGCAGCCTCGGGTGGAGCTGCGCCAGGGGGTCGCAGGTCATCGCCCGCACGACGCTCGCCAGGTCGTGCCACGGGCGCAGCGAGCCGGAGAAGGCGATCACCGGGCCATCGCCCAGCCCCAGCTCGGATCGCACGCTCGCCCGCGCGTCCGGCTGCGCACGGAACCGGCGCGGATCGACGGCGTTGGGCAGGGTCAGGATCCGCGCGGACGACACTCCCTGCGTCACCAGCCACTCGGATACGGCGCTCGACACCGCCACCACCAGGTCCGCGGCCTGGACCGTCCGGCGCTCCAGCTCGCGCGTGAGGCCGGGCAGGCCGAGCGCGCGATGACGCTCCTGCTCATCGGCGAGCGGTGCGTTGACCTCCAGGACGTGCGGGACCTGAAGCTCCCGCGCGAGCGTGGCGCCCGCTGTCCCATGCAGCGCGTGACGTTCGTAGATGAGGTCGGGGCTCCAGGCTTGGAGAGCCGTGCGCAACTCGTGGCGAAACCCGGATGCACCGATCAGCGAGCGGAGGCTCCAGCGAAGGGCCTCGTCGAGTGTCGGATCTTCGGCGACCATGCGCGCCAGCGCCCTGTCGGCGGCGTCCGGCTCGAGGGCCACGGCGCGCGCCGGCAGGTCCGCCGGTGCTGCTCCAGGGCGAAACGTGAAGATCACGACTTCGTGACCGAGCTCGGCGAAGGCCCGAGCCATCTCGCGCACGTGCACGGCCGCGCCCTTGTGCCCGTCGAGGGCGATCCCCCGGTCCGAGCAGACGTACGCGATCCTCACGCGGCGGCTCCGAACAGTCTGCGGAGCTGTCCCACGTTGACCACGATGTCGAAGCACTCCTCGACCCGCGCCCGGGCCGCCAGCGCTCGCCGCACTGCGGCGGCCGGATCGTCGAGCACCTGCACGATCGCGCCGGCGAGCGCCGCCGGGTCCTTCTGCGGCACCAGCAGGCCGGTCCGCCCATCCACCACGAGCTCCGGGATGCCGGTCACGTCGGTCGAGATGACGGGGACGCCCAACGCCATCGCCTCGATGAGCACCGTAGGGAGCCCGTCGCGATCACCATCGTCGGCAACGACACAGGGCGCGACCAGCACACTCGCGCGACGGAAGAGCGCGATGAGGTCGTCACGGCCCATGGGACCTGTCAATCGCACGGTGTCCTCGACCCCCAGCGCGCGGATCCGTCGGCGGAGCTCTGCTTCCATCGCTCCGCTCCCGACGATCCGACAGTCGATCTCGCGACCCCCCGCGACCAGCCCGGCGCAGGCTGCGACCAGATCGTCGAAGCCCTTCTTCTCGACGAGGCGCCCGACCGCGAGGACGAGCGGGGGTCGTTGCGGCGTGACAGGCGCGAACGTGAAGCGATGCAGGTCCAAGCCGTTGTAGAGCCGTACCAGTCGGGTGCCGTCGCTGATCGGCGTGAGGTGACGGACGTTGAAGTCGCTCACCGTCACCGCGAACGACGCAGGCCGCAGCTTCCGGGCGATGTCGGCCGGTTCGATGCCGTCCAGGTAGATGTCCTTGGCGTGCGCCGTGATGCTGTAGGGCGTCCCGCTCAGGCGGTGCGCGTGCAGGGCGACAGATCCGGCCATCGACGCGAAGTGAGCATGGAGGTGAGCGACGTTCTCGCGGCGTATGGCATCGGCCACGTAGCCGGCCTGCGCGAAGTGACGGAACGATGCCGCGCGGCGCTTCCGAAGCGACGCCCAGAGGTAGGGCAGGTATGCGCGCGGGGTCGCGACAGCAAGCCGCAGGTGGGCCGGGAGAAGCTGCCAGCCCGAGCGCCAGCTGGCCTGCGGCACGTACCTGACCCTGCCCCTGACCCGACCCACATCCGCGTGGAGCGCATCCTCGCCAGGTCGAAGCGAGAAGATGCGGACCGCTGTCCCCTGCCGCTCCAGCTCCAGGATCTCGTTCAGGATGAACGTCTCCGACAGCCGCGGGAAGACCTTCAGCACGTACGCGACCGGCCGCGTCACGCCGCCACCGCCCGCCGTGCCATCAACGCCTCGAGCTCGGCCGTCGCACGTGCCACACCGTCGAGCGCGAGGCCCTCGCGCGACGGGCGCGGACCATCCAGCAGGGTCGCGACCTCGCGGCCCAGTCGCTCAGCCTCGAGCTCTGCGGGATGAAGCATCCGGATGTGCCCGCCCGCGGCAAGTGCCGTCGCGCGGATGAGCTGCTCGACTCGAGGCTCGACCCGCGGCACCACCAGGGCAGGCGTGCCGGAGGCGAGCAGCTCGCAGACGGTGTTGTACCCACCCATCGAGATGACCGCGGAGGCGCTTGCGAGCATGCGTCCCAGCCCCGGCGTGAAGTCCTGGTAACGGACGTGTGGCAGGCTTCGGACGGCGCGTCGGACGCGGGGTCGGACCTCGGTCGGCAGGAACGGGCCTCCCACGAGCTGCCACCCGACGTCGGGTGGCATCCGGCCATCGGCGATCGCGTCCACGACCGCCATGAGCAGGTGCGCGCCGTCGCCACCACCGCCGACGGTCACGACGACCTGCCGTCGGTCGGCCGCGAGAGGGCGGGCGAGGCGCGTTCCGTCGGCCGGGATGGCTCCGCGATCGGCCAGATAGCCCACGAAGCGCGTCTTCGCGGCCGCGCGGGCACTGAAGCCGTACTCACGGACCGGGTCATAGAGCGAGCGCTGACCGTAGATCAGCACACGGTCGTACACATCCTCGAGCAGCTCATGGACGCCCGTGGACGACCATTCGGCACCGACCGCTGCAGCATCGTCCACCACGTCCCGAAGCCCGACCGCGATCCGGGTGCGTGGCGACTCCCGGCGGATGAGTCGGAGTGTCGCGGCGATCTCGCCGCCCATGCCCGCCGGCGCGTGATCCACGAGGACGATGTCAGGGCGGAATGCCCGGGCCGCGGCGAGGATCAGGTCGCGACGGAGACAGAGCAGCTCGTCGAAGCCGATGGGCAGCGACCGGGGAGCGTAGGTACCGCCTCCGACCTTGGTGACGCACGGGAGCTTGACGATGTCCGTCCGAGGAGGGAGCGTGAAGCGGTCGGCCAGCGGCGACCCGGTGACGAGAAGCTGGGCACCCACCCGGGATGAGCCGGCCAACGCGCTCGCCATGACCAGCGAGCGGCGCACGTGGCCGAGCCCGAACGTATCGTGCGAGTAGAGCAGTATGCGTAGCCCACGGGCGAGTCGCGGCATCCGGTCACCATGTCGAGCGGACATAAGGGGCACATGAGGTGCGCATGAGATCGCTCTCAGGAACGGCGGTGCTCCATCCGACGTTCCCGGGTTGACATTCGCCATCAGTCGTTGTAGAGGCGCTCCTCGATCACCTTCTCCTGCACGGTCCGGCCGTTGGCATCGAAACAGGAGAACTCGAAGTGCTTCTGGAACTCGAGGTCGACCGCGTTCTGCCCGCCGCGGTTCTTCTCGATGGTGCAGATGACCCAGTCGCGGAAGCGTTGCGCCTGGTACGGGTTGAACTCGATGTTGACCTTCGCGACGATCTGGTACTTCTCGTTGAGGATGAGGATGATGTCGGCCTCGTAGTTGATGGCCGACGATCCGCGCAAGTGGTGGTTCCGAAGGCGCGATGCCTTGAGCCCCTCCTTGTCGGCCGCGACGATCGAGACCATCGGCACGTCCATCGAGAGCGCCAAGTCCTTTAGGCCGTTGACGATCGAGGTGACCTTCTCGGTCTCCGTGTTGGGCTCCGGGATGACCGGGACCTTCTGCATGTAGTCGACGAAGACCACCAGGCGACGGTCGCCGGAAAGCTCCTTGTAGCGCTTCACCAGCGTGGCCATGTTCTCGACCGTGCTCGTCGTCTGCGAGCCGCGCAGGAGGTAGAGGTTCTGTCCGTAGCGCGCGATACGCTCCAGCGCCGGCCGGAGCCGCGGGTTCTGCGAGAGGTCGGCGTTCTCCGACCCCTGCGCGAGCCACGTCCCCAGGATCTCGCGACGAACGTCCTGCAGCTTCACGCCGGTGGTCTTCTGCGGCAAGGATTCGAGGACCGACTCCATCGCGATGATCCGGTTGAGCAGGTACTCCTCGTCATGCTCGAAGTAGATGTAGAGGACGCTGGCCTGCCCGCCGAGGACGATGTTGCGGGCCATCTGGACGGCCATCGTGGTCTTGCCGGTGCCCTGGGCGCCGCCGATGAGCAGCAACTCGCCGGCGCGCAGGCCACCGCCGATCGTCTTGTCGAGCGGCGTGAAGCCGAGGGGCACGGGCTGGTACTGCTCGACGCTCCCCACGGCGACCTTGTGTGCGAGCGTCTGGAGCACTTCCGCGGTGCTGCGCGGCTGCACGACAGCGGTGCCGGCGTCGAGCGCCCAGGTGCCGTTCGTCGCGGCGGTGCCAGC
>JACCXQ010000287.1 GCA_013696945.1 Chloroflexota bacterium
GACGCGCTTTCGCGCTACGCGGCGGTGAAGCACGGCCTGGCCGAGCGCTATGGCGATGACCGGCTCGGGTACACCGAGGGCAAGACACCGTTCATCCGCAACGCGCTTCGCAAGGCCGAGGACTGGGCCCGGCAGACCGGCTGGACGGTCGACCGGGCCTGAGGACTCGGACCGACGGTGGCGGCGCACGTCGAGCACATCGTGGGCCATTTGGTGAACCGGCCGTCAACGAACTCGCGCGCTGGTGCAAACTCCATGTCGGCGCGGACATCGCCACCGAGGAGCGGCATGGACTTCGGATTCACGCTCAAGACCGATGCGGACATCGAGCGGATGGTCACGTTGACCCGCCAGGCGGAGGCCGGCGGCTTCGGCTACGGCTGGCTGTTCGACAGCCACGTGCTGTGGAAGGAGGTCTATCCGCTCCTGACGCTGATGGCCCTCAGCACCGAGCGTCTGCGGCTGGGGACATGTGTCACGAACCCGGCGACCCGCGAGCCGTCCGTGACTGCCAGCGCGCTCGCCACGCTGGGCCTGATCTCGAGCGGCCGGATGGTGCTCGGCATCGGTCGTGGCGACTCCGCGCGGCGGGTGATGGGGAAGCCACCCACGACGATGAAGCGGCTCGAGGAGGCGGTGCACGTCATCCGCGAGCTGGTGGAAGGACGGCCGGTCGAGGACGAGGGCACGACCCTCGAGCTCACCTGGTCGGCGGGTCACAAGCTGCCGGTCTGGATCGCGGGCTACGGTCCGATGGCGCTCAAGCTGACGGCGCGAGTCGCCGATGGGGTGATCCTCCAGCTGGCCGACCCGGATCTGGTCCGCTGGTTCGTCGGCCAGCTCCGCGCGGCGGCTGAGGAGGTCGGCCGCGATCCCGCGGAGATCCAGGTGATGGCGGCCGCGCCGGCGCACGTGGGCGACCGTGCTTCATGCCGCCAGCGCGTCCGCTGGTTCCCGGCGCTGGTCAGCAATCACGTGCTCGACCTGGTCAACAAGTACGAGCCGAAGGACCTGCCGCCCGCGCTGACGGGCTACGTCAGGGATCGCTCCGGCTACGACTATCTCCACCACGCGGAGGTCGGCTCGGCGAACGCCGCCTTCGTGGACGACGAGGTCGTCGACCGCTTCTGTGTCATCGGCTCCGTGCAGGAGCACATGGAAAAGCTCGCGGAGCTCGCGGACGCCGGGGTCACGCAGTTCAACATCTATCTCATGAACGGCGACGAGGAAGAGACGCTGGACCACTACGCGCGGGAGATCATCCCGGCGATGCGAGGGATCGGCGCGGCGGCGAGCTGAGCGGCGGGCGTGGATGTGGCAAGCCCCGGCGTCACCGCCGGGGCTTCCATTTTCCGTACGGGACGGTGGTCAGGGTGTCATGAGCAGGAGTGCGTCCAGGTCGACGCGGGTCCCGGACGAGGATGCGTTCTTCGTACCCAGGGCCCGCAGCTCGACCTTGTGGCTCGTGGCGGCGCCCGGGAAGCTGATCGCGTACACGACCTGCCGGTACGCCGTGGCGCTGCTGTAGAGATCCAGCGTTGTCTTGAGGACGCCGTCCACGTAGACGCCGGCCTTGCCGCGGTTGGGGCCCTTCGTGGTCACGATGGCGGCGTCGTTCATCGTCGTCGTCACCGACTGTTTCGCGCCGGCCGCCGAGGCGTACCTGACGCTGCCGCCGTAGAAGCTGCTGAGGGACTCCGTCGTCCAGGTGCCCGTCTGGACGATCGACGCTGAGCCGTTCTGGATGGCCTTGACCTTGAAGAGTGGGCCCGTGGCGAACCCACTCGTGTTGCCGGCACCGTCGGTGGCACGCGCCCGGAACTGGCGGGTGGTGGCATTGCTCGGCGCAACGGAGACGTTCGCCCCGGTCGATGTGGCGGTCTTCAGCGGGACGTCCCCAAAGGCCGCTGCGTTGACGCTCTGCTCGAGGTCCGTCGCGCTGATGCCACTGGCGTCGGCGGCCGTGAACTTGACCTTGAGGGAGACCGGGGTGGTGGTCGTGCCGATCTGCGTCGCCGGGCGGAAGTTCGCGTCGGGTGCCGTCACCGTGGGCGGCGTCGTGTCGACGACATCCGTCCCGATCCGAAGCAAAGCCTTGCCCGTGAAGCTGTACTCGTCGTAGGCCGCTATGA
>JACCXQ010000266.1 GCA_013696945.1 Chloroflexota bacterium
GAGTTCATCGGCGCGGGCTGGGCCTTCCCCCTGCGCACCGACGCGACCGGTCGCATCGCGCTCGTAACGGGGGCCCAGGAGCTGGAGGAGGCGATCCGACTCATCCTTGCTACCGCCCCGGGAGAACGGCCGATGCGCCCGGAGTTCGGCTGCGCCATCCATGATCTCGTGTTCGCTTCGGCCGATGCCGCGACGGCCGGCCGTGTCGCGCATGAGGTGCGCACCGCCCTGACCCGATGGGAGCCGCGTGTCGAGATCCTGGGCGTCGAGATCAGCTTCGACGAGATGGATCGCGGCGTCCTCTACATCGACATCCGCTATCAGCCCACCAGCACGAACGATCCGCGGAACCTCGTCTTCCCGTTCTACATGATCCCGGCCGAGACATGAAGCGACCTGGAGCGCACGAACGATGACCCTGCCGGTCCCCAACCTCGACGATCGCCGCTTCCAGGACCTCGTGGACGACGCCAAACGCCTCGTCCAACAGCGATGTCCCGAGTGGACCGACCACAACGTCTCGGATCCCGGCGTGACGCTCGTCGAGGTCTTCGCCTGGATGACCGACCAGCTGCTCTACCGGCTCAACCGTGTGCCCGACCGGAACTACGTCAAATTCCTGGAGCTGATCGGCGTCAAGCTCTTCCCGCCGACCTCGGCTCGAGCCGAGGTCACCTTCTGGTTGTCGGCCCCCCAGCCGGAGACGGTCCGCATCCCTGCCGGTACCCAGGTCGCGACCGTCCGGACGCAGACGGAGCAGGCCATCGTCTTCAGCACCACCGGGGACCTACCCATCATCACGTGCTCGTTGGCGCGAGCGGCGTCGATCGTCCAGAACAGCCAGGTCCGCGACCATACCGACGCGCTCGCCCTGGGGACCGGCTTCTACTGCTTCGACGCCGTCCCCAAACCGGGCGACGTCCTGCTGGTCGGCCTGAGCGACGCGGCGCCCTCGTGCGCGGTCGACCTTCGCTTCTCGTGCCGCATCGAGGGTGTCGGCGTGGATCCGGCGTTCCCCCCGCTCGCCTGGGAGGCGTGGGACGGCGACGAGTGGGCCGCGTGCGAGGTGGATCGGGACACGACCGGCGGGCTCAACCGCGACGGCGACGTGATCCTTCACCTGCCGCGCAGCCATGTCACGTCGGTCATCGACCGGGTCCGTGCCGGGTGGGTCAGGGCACGCGTCACCGAGCCCATCGAGGGGCAGCCGACCTACAGCGCCTCTCCTGAGATACGCTCGCTCAGCGCATTCACCACGGGCGGCACGGCTGCGGCCGTCAACGCCGAGCTGGTGCGCGACGAGGTGATCGGCGCGTCCGAGGGGGTGCCCGGCGGCCGCTTCGAGCTGAAGCGGCGACCGGTGGTGCCCTCCGAGGAGCCCCTCGTCGTCCAGGTCTCGGGCGAGGATGGCTGGGTCGACTGGACAGAGGTCCCGAACTTCGCCGCCAGTGAGCCGACCGATCGCCACTTCGTGCTGGATGCGGTCAACGGTGAGATCTCGTTCGGCCCGGCGGTCCGCCTCGCGGACGGCGGGATCCGGCAGTACGGAGCCGTGCCGGGCAAGGGAGCGGCCATCCGCGTACCCGCCTATCGCACGGGTGGGGGCCGCCAGGGCAACGTCGCGCGTCGGACGCTGAGCGTGCTCAAGTCGTCCATCCCGTACGTGGCCAGCGTGGAGAACCGTGAGCCAGCGGCGGGCGGCGTCGATGGGGAGGACATCGACGGAGCCAAGACGCGCGGGCCGATCCTGCTGCGGACCCGCGACCGGGCAGTCACGGCCGAGGACTTCGAGCACATCACGCGCGAGGCGGCACCCGAGATCGCACGCGTGCGCTGCGTCGCCGCCACCGACGGCGCCGAGGCCGGATCGGTCCGTGTACTCATCATCCCGGCCGCCGCGGGCGAGGACGGGCGGCTCCGCTTCGAGCAGCTCGTGCCGGCGGAGGAGACGCTCGAAAAGGTCACACGGCGACTGGACGAATCGCGGATCCTCGGGTCCCGGATAGTCGTCGAGCCGCCGGTCTACCGCGGCCTGACGGTCGTCGCCCGACTGCGTGCGCGCCCGCGCGTCGACCCGAACCGGCTCCAGCAGGAAGCGCTCGAAGCCCTCTACCGCCACTTCCACCCGACCGAGGGTGGACCCGACGGCGACGGCTGGCCCTTCGGCCGCCCCGTGCAGTCGGGCGAGGTCTACTCGGCCCTCCAGCGGCTGCGCGGCACCGAGCTCGTCGAGGATGTGCGGCTCTTCGGCGCCGACCCCATCACCGGCGAGCGCGGCAAGTCGACCGACCGTCTCGAGGTCGA
>JACCXQ010000061.1 GCA_013696945.1 Chloroflexota bacterium
GACGTGCTGCGCGTGCTGACGCCGGGCGGTGGCGGCTACGGCGAACTCAATTAGCGGGCTGCGGGGGAAAGATCATGCCGGGACACCCGAGCATCTGGATGCACGAGCTTTCGTGGGACGAGATCGAGGCGCAGCTCGCCATGGACGACGTGGCCCTGCTGCCGATCGGCGCGACCGAGCAGCACGGGAATCACCTCCCGCTGGGTGTGGACACCTTCGTGGTCGAGACGGTCGCACGGCGGGCGTCGGCCGCCGCCGCAGCCGAAAACGTGGCGCCGCTCGTCCTCGCGCCGACTCTCGCGTACGGCCGCTCCGACCATCACTTCGGGTTTCCCGGGGTGCTCTCGCTCCGCAGCGAGACCCTTGCCGCCGTCCTTCGAGACCTCGTCCGTTCGCTACCCGAGTCCGGCCTGAGTCGGCTCTTCGTGCTGAACGGGCATGGTGGCAATGACGCGACACTCCGCGTGGCGCTGGCCGACGCGGCCGAGACGTATCCGGTATCGGTCGGAGGGGCCTCCTACTGGACGATCGCCTGGGGGGCCTTGCGGGAGGAAGGGGCTGACCGGCTGGGGCCGCTTCCGGGCCACGCAGGAGGCTTCGAGACATCGTTGATGCTGGCGCTTGCGGACGAGCTGGTCCAGCTCGACCTGCGTGCCGGCCCGGACCCGGTTCCGACGACGGATGACCCGGTCGCCCGGGTCGTCTACGCGCGCCGGGGCACGATGCGCGATCTCGGCGGCACGAGCGACGACGCGCGGCACGCCGATGCGGAGCTGGGCCGGCGCCTGCTCGGCGTGATCGTCGAACGGACGGGCCGGGCGATCGCCGACTTCCAGCGCCGCGCGAGCTAACGCTCGGTCCCTGCCCACTCCAGTCTCTGCCGGTCGACGAGGCTCGCGTTGTAGACGCTGATCTCCTCGACGCCTGCCGCGCGCGCCACCGCGGCTGTCCGACCAAAGCCGGCCTCGTCCGGCGTCTGGGGCGAGCACACGGAGAGCCCCGCCACGATCCTGGAATGCCCGGCGATGCGAGCCGCATCCGCGATCGTCGCCCCCGGCTCGCGACCGCCCATACCGTAGTCGAGCACGATGACACGGTCGGCGACCGCGGCCACGGCCGCGAGATCGATGCCTGCCTGACGGGGCTCACCCCAGTGCGCGATCTGCACGCGCGCGGAGACGCACTCCGCCACCGCGCCAACGAGGTCGAGCACAACGGCTTCGCGTGCCGTCTGAAATGACGCCAGCTCGGCACATTCCGCGAGGAGGACTTCGACGGGAACCGCGGCGGTCGAGCCCCCCAGCTCAGCCTTCAGCCGCGCGGTCACCCAGGCGGTCAGACCGGGCGGGGCGAGTGCGGCGCAGGTCTCGCAGAAGCACAGTGAAAGGAGATACCGGCCCGATGCTCCGAGCGGGAGCGCCACCTTCGCATGTGGGTGGTGGGGAAGCGCCCCCCAGCCGATCGTCTCGAGGTCGAGCGCAGCAGGGGCGAACCGCTCGTCGAGCTCACGCGCCAGCGCGACGACGTATTCGGCCACTGCCGGATTCGCAGGACAGAGGAGGCCGGGCTGAGAGGCGCCGCCGAGCGGTCTGATCGCGAGACGTGGCTCGGCGGTCGCGAGCGACGAGTGCGTGAGCACGGCCCACGCCGTCAGCTCGAGTCCCGCCGCCTCGACAGCAGCGGCCACGTCACCGAAGCTCTCGTCCTCTCCGGCGAGCGCCTTGGTCGGCCCGAGCCCGGGGTAGCGGCGTGGATCCGGCCGGTAGTTCGCGTGCGACCGTGAGGCGGTAAACCACTGGCGTCGCGGATTCCGGGGCAGGAAGGCCTGGACCGAGTGGTAGACGGCCGCGACCGAGACTGCCGTGAACCCGAGCTGGGCGATCTCCTCGAGACAGGCAGCCGGCCCCCGATCGACGAGATCCCAGGGGTAGGCCCAGACGGCGCGATAGCGGCGCTTCGTGCCGCTCACGCGCGAAGGGTCATGCGGCCCTGGTGGCCGAGTGACGGAACTCGGTCGGAGTCACGCCGATCGCCTTCTTGAAGACGGATCGGAAGCTCTTGGGCGTCGCGTACCC
>JACCXQ010000082.1 GCA_013696945.1 Chloroflexota bacterium
AGGCACCTCCGTCCGTGCCTGGACCGCGATCGCGAGCCCCTCAACGACGCCGCGCGCCCGGGCCGCTGTGAGCGCGCTGAACGCTTCGGCGTCGGAGACATCGTCGCCGAGCATGAATGCCACGGCCGGCTGGTGCTCCCGGAGCAGCAGCTCCATCCCCTCGCCCTTCGCCGGGAGTCCGGGCGGTCGAAGCTCAAGCACCCGCCGGCCCGGGAAGCGAACGAGCAGCTGCTCGGGGTCGAGCCGCTCGACCGTCTCGCGCACACGAACACCCGCCGCGTCGACGTCCGGGGCGCCGCGGAAGTGGAACGCAACGGCTGGCGGCTTCCGCTCCACGACGAGCCAGGGCTCCGGGATGCTGAGTGGCAGCTCCGTCGCCAGTCGCTCCGCGGCGTCGGCGAGATGCTGCGCGACCGTGACCACCTCGATGGTCAGGGTGCCGGCGCGCTGACGACGCGCCAGGCGGCCAGACTCGACCCCGTGGTTGCCGAGGTACCTCGCGCCGCCGATCCGCACCCGCTCCGCGACGTCGGCCGCACCACGGCCCGACAGGATCGCCACATGCACACCGGGGGCGCCCGCCAGGCGTCGCAGCGCGCGGCGCGCCAGCGGGAGCATGAGGGCGCCCCACGGGTCGAGGACGATCGGGCTGAGGGTCCCGTCGAAGTCGGAGACCACAAGGATGGGTCGTAGCTCGAGCAACGGTCCGGCGCGCCGGAGCGCATCCCGCGCGGTGACGGCCGTCACGGTTCCAGCGACGCGTCCGGAAGGACCGAGTGGACACCTTCGATGAACTGCTCGGGACCGGCGCCGCCGTACAGGAAGCCGCCGATCCGGCCATCCGCGTCGATCCAATAGTGGACCGGCAGCGCGTACGCGCCCCAGGCGCGCTGGGCCGCGCTGGACGTGTCGAGCCCGACGGGGAGATCGATCCCGAGCGATGTCATGAACGTCGCGACGGTCTGCTCATCTTCACCCACGTCGATGAGGAGGATGGTCATCCGCCCGCCGAGCTGGGCCTGCATCCGCTCCATCACCGGCAGCTCGTCACGACAGGGCGGGCACCACGTGGCCATGAAGTTGACCCATAAGGGCTGGCCGGCCAGCAGGGCTGTGTCGATCTCGGCGCCGCCAAGCTGAGGAAGTGCGAGCGGCGGTGCCAGGTCACCCACGGCCAGTCCGACCGCGCGGGACGCGCTCGGGCCGGGATCCCCGCTGACGCCCGGCGACGCCGTCCCGACGGCGCTCGGGATGGGAGGCTGGGAAGCGCCCGGCGTGACGATCGGCAAAGGTGATGGGGTCCGGGCTGGCGACGCAGGGACAGCGACCGGAAGCGGCGTGCCGAACGACGGCCCGGGTCGGCCAAGGGCCAGCGCCACGAACGCGGCGGCCGCCACCAGGACGACCAGCACGGCGGCCAGGACACCGACGGCGATGGGGCCTCGCATGTGCGGCGGGAGTGTACGACGAGGCTCCGCGACAGGCCTCGCGGGTGATGCGCGCCGGACCCGCTAGCATCCGCCCCTCATGCGCCTGATCGCGTTCCTCGACCGCGTCGTCCCTGCGCTCCTGATGGCAGCCGGCGTGACCCTGCTCACGGTCGGCCTCCTCTCGTACGCGGCCCCTGTCGAGGGTGAGGGTCGAGCGACGACAACGTCGTCGCTAGCGGCAGATCCACCCGCAAGCGCACCGCCGGTCGCCTCCGCGCCACCGGTCTCGCCCGCACCCGCGACGGCACGGCCGTCCATCGGCGCGCCCACGCCTCTCCCGACGCTCCCGTCCGGAGCAGCCACGCCGGCCGCGACATCGTCAGCTGCTCCTGTCGTCTCGCCCTCTGCGCGCCCGGTGGCCGTCGTCACTCGAGTGGTGATCCCATCGGAGCGCATCGACCTGCCGGTCATCTCGCGGCTCGAGCGCGTGCCCGGCCAGGGGCCGGATCGATACCCACCGTGCGACGTGGCGCTCTTCCACGATGCCTTCGCTCAGCCGAGCGAGGAGGGAGCCACGTACATCTATGCCCACGCGCAGGCCGGCATGTTCATACCGCTCCTCGAGGCCTCGTTGCGGCGCGACGGAGAGTCACTCCTTGGCGCGCTCGTCGAGGTCTACACCGACGACGACAAGCGCTACCTGTACGAGATCGAGCGGGTGAAGCGCCACGCGCTTGACT
>JACCXQ010000099.1 GCA_013696945.1 Chloroflexota bacterium
CCGGCGGCGAGCATCCTCGGCGGCGTCGCCCGGACGCGCAGTCACCGGACGCTGGAGGTCCAGGTCCCGGACTCGGGCGAGCGAGAGCCGCTTGAGCCCGCGGTCGGCGCCCACGAAGCGCGCCACGAAGTCCGACGCAGGGGCGGCCAGGATCTCGTCCGGCGGGCCGAACTGGGCCAGCTCACCGCCGACGCGCATGACCGCGACCAGGTCGCCCATCTTGATGGCCTCGTCGATGTCGTGGGTCACGAACAGGATCGTCTTGGCGAGCTGCTCCTGGAGCCGCAGGAACTCGTTCTGGAGGCGCTCGCGGACGATCGGGTCGACCGCTCCGAACGGTTCGTCCATGAGCATCAGCGGCGGATCGGCGGCCAGCGCGCGCGCCACACCGACGCGCTGGCGCTCGCCACCAGAAAGCTGGCTCGGGAAGCGGTCGCGGTATCGGCCCGGGTCCAGCCCTACGAGGCTCAGCAGCTCATCCGTGCGCTCCCGCTGCCGCTTTGCATCCCAACCGAGGAGGCGTGGTACGACGGCCACGTTCTCGCCGATGCGCTGATGGGGGAAGAGGCCCGTCTGCTGGATCACATACCCGACGTGGCGGCGGAGGACGATGGGGTCCTCCTTCGAGATGTCCTTGCCGTCGATGAGGATGCGCCCGGAGGTCGGCTCGATGAGTCGGTTGACCATCTTGAGGCTGGTCGTCTTGCCGCAGCCGGACGGGCCGACCAGGACGCAGATCTTGCCGGCAGGGACCGCCAGCGAGAGATCGTTGACCGCGCCCGGACCCTTCTCGCGCGCGTCGTAGCGCTTGGTGACGTGCTCGAACTCGACCGTCGCGCCACCACGGCCACCCCCTGGCGACATCCGCGCGTGCGGTTCCTTGCCCTGCATCGCGGAACCGTAGCCGAACTGGCACTCCGGCGACAGCGCGCGAGACGCCGGGACTTTCGACTCATGGAGGGTGACCCCTTGCGGCGGCCATCATCCCGCCATGCCGCGCCTGCCCTGGAGGCCCCGACGCGAGGGGCCGCGGGCGACCATCGTCTCGCCGACCGACCCGCACGCTAGACCACGTTCGTCCCGGCTCGGATCGACGACCGAGGACGGCCAGCGTTTGCGTGCCTATCTCTACTGGCTGGCTCTGGTCACACTCGCGTTCGGGGTCCTCGAGATGGTCTTCTGGGTGATGGAGCGGACGCCGATCCGCGGTTGGATCGCGATCGGCCTGGCCGTACTCGTGATCGTCATGCTGATCGCGAGGCGTGCCATCGACCGGGGCCGTGCTGAACAGGCGGCGATCGGGGTCGCCATCGCCGCGTTCACGGTGATCATCCTCGCTGGCGTCTGGTCCCACGCCGAGGCTCCTTTGGCCATCGCGCCGCTCCTGGCAGTGGTCCTGGCCGTGCCCTTCGTGCGTGGCGCTTACCTGCTGATGCTGATGACCGTCGGCTGGGCGGTCGTCGTGCTGGTCGCCGCCTTCCAGGAGTTCGGTCCGGCCGCCACCGCGGACGATGGCCCGGGCTCAGCGGTCATCGCCATCGTCTCGACCGGGACCGTCGCGGCGCTCCTGCTGATCCTGGTGTGGCAGCACAGCGCACGACTGACGGGCATCGTCCAGGCCGTCAGGGCGCGACAGGCAGAGGCCGAGGATGCTGAGCTTCGCTTCCGATCCCTCTTCGAAGGCGTGCCTGTCGGCCTGTACCGCACTACATCGGACGGCCGGATCCTTGACGCGAACCAGGCACTCGCGGAGATGCTCGCATTTCGCGACCGCGACGAGCTGCTGGCCACGCCGACGCAGACCCTCTACAGCGACCCGACGGCCCGTGGGCCGATTGTCGACCGCCTTGAGCGCGAGCTCGCCCATGACAGAGAGATGGAGCTTCAGCGACGCGATGGCGTGAAGATCTGGGTCCGTGATCGGGCGCGTGCCGTTCGCGACCGAGCCACAGACGAGGTGTCGTTCGAGGGCGTCATCGAGGACATCACGCTGCGGCGTGACGCCGAAGCCCAGCTCAGGCGCCGGAACGCCGAGCTCGAGGCGCTCCACGACACGACGCTCGGGCTGATCGAGCGCCTCGACGTGCAGACGGTCCTCGAGCGGATCGTCGCCCAGGCCGGCCAGCTCATCGACTGCCCGAACGCGTACCTGTCCCTCGTCGATGACGACCGCGATCGGCTCACCGTGCGGTACGCGACGGGGGTATTCGTACCGTTCCTGGGCGCCTCCATCGAGCGGGGCGAGGGAGTCGACGGGCGCGTCCTCGAAACGGGCCGGGCGCTCGCCGTCGAGGACTACTCACGCTGGGAGCACCGCCATCCCGGCTACGAGAAGCTGCGATTCCACGCCACGATCGGGCTGCCCATCCGTTCTGCGGGCACGGTCATCGGGGTCATCGGACTCGCGCGGCTCGAGGCGGGACAGCCGTTCACGAACGAGGAGATCGACCTTATCGAACGGTTCGCGCGACTCGCGTCCCTCGCGCTCGAGAACGCGCGGCTCTTCGCGGCCGCCAGTTCGGAGCTCGGCGAGCGCCGCAACGCCGAGGAGCGTCTCAGCGTCGCGAACGACTTCCTGGCACGGGTCATGGAGAGCGCGACGGACGTCATCCTGGCCGTCGACGGCGCCGGCCGCATCGAGCTCGCGAACGCATCGGCCGTGGCGCTGACCGGGCGCGATCCGACGCACCTCGTGGGTGCCCGCGTGGCCGACCTGGTCGGCCCGCTCCACGCCGAGCGCACCGCCGAGGCGACGAGCCAGGCACTCGCAGGCATCGACGTGTCGGGCATCGAGACGACCCTCGTCAGGCCCGACGGGAGCGCCGCGACGGTCGTGCTCAGCCACCGGCCGCTCTTCGAGGGCGAGCGCGTGACCGGCGTGGTCGTCACAGCCCACGACGTCACGGCCCGAAAGCAGCTGGAGGACGAGCTGGTCCACCAGGCCTTCCATGATCCACTTACGGGGCTGGCCAACCGGGCCCTCTTGCGCGACCGGATCCAACACGCGCTTTCCCGGCGGGCCTCGGCCGACGAGACGATGGCCGTCCTGATCCTGGACCTCGATGGCTTCAAGGACGTCAATGACAGCCTGGGTCATGCCGCCGGCGACCTGCTCCTCGGTGCTGTTGCGGATCGGCTGCGCGAATCGCTTCGCTCGGCCGACACGATCGCCCGCCTGGGCGGCGATGAGTTCGCGGTCTTGTTGGATCGCGTGGCGACCCGGGAAGAGGCCGAGGAGGTGGTGCAGCGACTGCTTGACGATCTCCAACGCCCCATCGTCCTGGCCGAGCGCCCCATCGTCATCGGCGCCAGCGTCGGGATCGCGTTCGACCAGGGGGCCGCCGACGTGGACGCACTCTTGCGTAATGCGGATGTCGCGATGTACCGCGCCAAGGCCCGTGGGAAGGGCCGCTATGCGATCTTCGAGCTCCACATGCACGAGGCCGCGGTGCAGCGTCTCGAGCTGGACCGCGAGCTCCGCCAGGCTCTCGCCGGCGACCAGCTGGCGCTCGTCTACCAGCCGGTGGTCGACCTGGGGAGCGGCCGCATCGAAGGCTTCGAGGCGCTGCTCCGATGGAGGCATCCGTCACGCGGTCTGGTCGGGCCCGACCAGTTCATCCCGCTCGCTGAGGAGACCGGCCTCATCGTGCCCATCGGCCACTGGGTCCTGCGTGAGGCTTGCCGGCAGGCCGTGAGCGGCTTCGTCCACGATGGTCGCGAGCTGATGGTGAGCGTCAACCTATCGCCGCTGCAGCTTGCCGATCCGGCTCTCGTCGGGGCCGTCCGCTCGGTGCTCGACGAGACGGGCATGGCCGCGCACCGGCTGATGCTCGAGATCACGGAGACCGCCGTGATGCGCGAGACGAGTGCCACGCTCGGCGTCATGCGCGAGCTGCGGGCACTCGGCATCCGTCTCGCACTGGACGACTTCGGGACGGGGTACTCCTCGCTGAGCCACCTCACGACATTCCCGCTCGATGCCCTGAAGATCGACCGCTCTTTCGTTGCCCGAGTGACCCACCCGCGTGAGGGCGCGCTCGTCGAGACCGTCATCCGGCTGGCGCGTGCGCTCCGGCTCGACGTCGTCGCCGAGGGCATCGAGACGGCCGACCAGGAGCGCCGGCTTTCCGCGCTCGGGTGTCGTTTCGCCCAGGGGTTCCGCTTCAGCCGCCCGGTCGACGTCACCGCGGTAGCGGGGCTCCTTGCCCGTGGCTCGCTGCGCG